>DAOTAI010000370.1:0-5202 GCA_035593865.1 Acidobacteriota bacterium | reverse complement strand
CATTGTCCAAAAAGCTCGAGAGGATCCCGGTGCCCCAATAGAAGTGGCCGGGGGTTGCCAGCCCGAGCAGACTGGCGTTCAGTTCCAGCCAATCAAGCGCCGGAACCATCGTGGCAAAGATGCCGGCAAAGAGAATCGCGACTTCCTTGATGGGGATGAAATTGAAATCGTTCTTCCGGTGCACTTCATGGCGGGTCGTGAAATAGGAGGCAAACGCCGCGCTCGCCATAATCACTTCCCGCAGCATGAACGGTTTCTCGATAAACACAGCGCCCAAGATCATGGCCAGGAAGAAGACATTGTGAAGCCCGGAGATTTCAGATTCGTCAAGCTCTTCGGCCGATACCCGGTCCCTAGGCCGCAGTTTCCTGAAATGATAAAGATCAACGAGATAGAAAATAAGCAGAACGAGACCGAGCCCTAAAAGCCACGGCAACCACGCGCGCTGAAGAATCCAGAAGAATGGAATCCCTTTCAGGTAGCCCAGAAACAAAGGAGGATCGCCGATCGGGGTAAGGGCGCCGCCCATATTGCTCACGATGAAGATGAAGAAAACTACGTGATAGGGACGAATTCGAAACCGGTTCAGCCGGAGATACGGTCGAATAACCAGCATCGAGGCGCCTGTGGTGCCGAGAATGTTCGAGGCAAGCGCCGCCACAGCAAGCAGCCGTACATTCTCCCAGGGTGTCTCACGTCCTTTCATCCGAAGGTGGATTCCGCCGGCCACCACAAAAAGAGAGCCGATCAGCGAAATGAAGCTGATGTACTCATAGAAAGTCAGCGCCATACGGGAAGGATTCTTCAGGATCAGCAGATAGTAGACGATCACGATCGCCCCAAGGCCGAAAGCAACAAAAGGGTAGTTGCTCTCCCACCAGTGCCGGTTGATAAATGGCGCTACCGCAATCGACAGTAGCAGCAAAACGAAAGGAATCACCCACCATGGTGAAACCGGCTTTATCGCGACATCGTGGAGACTATCCCCGAGTATGTTGAAGACGGTGAACCCGACCAGGCACAATGTGATGAAGACGATCAGGCTTCTGCGAAAACTCCTGCTCATATGTGATCTAATCCTTTCCACCTCTGCAACCGAAAAATCAATCCCGTCATTCCTGCAGTGTTGCCCCTGCTTCGTTGGAACGAATAGATATACTACGCCAGGTGGCTAATTGCCCAGCCGCTCAGGCTATAGCTTAATCGCTGGCATTTGTATTCCGACTACGGGAAAACGCACTCCAACCGCCGCTTGGGTCCGTTTCTTGTAGTCTAGGGCTTCACAAAATCGGGTTTTGGAACAAAGGCAGGATCGGTCCGGCCCCTAACGCCCTGGCCAGCGGCCATTTTGACCATTTCGACTTTTTCTTCTGTCTGGAGGTCCGTCAGGACCGACACGTTTGTAGAAACGACCGAAGGCCCAAGACCCAGGTCCGTCAGGACCGAAACGTGACTGGCTGCTGAGCCCGAGCTGCAAGAGCGACCTTTGCCGCCAGACGCTGACAAGTGAGGAGGCGGTACGGGAGTTTACGTGCCGGTCCTACGGACCTGGGTCTTCAGCCTTCGATCGTTTCTACAAACGTGTCGGTCCTGACCTACCGGTCCTGACGGACCTCTGATGCGACCAGCACCGGCCTGATGGTGGTCGAGGAGCAGCTGTCGCTTACTCTTACAGGGCGCCAGACTCTAATTATCTGCGGCCGGAAAATCCCGGCGCCAGAGTCCGACACCGGCCCGCACGCGCGATCAATGGTGCCAACATCCTCCTGCTGTCATGCCGGACTCTGGAGCGGAGAGTCCAACCACAATAAGAGACGTGGGACTACCCGGGGCTGTCCATTTTCATGCTTATCGGCTGCCCCCAAGGGGAGACTGTTGCGAGAGCAGACGAGGTCTACTTATCCACCGACTAACGACCGATTCGGTATGCTTAACTTTAGTGGTCGTCATCGCATATGCTATAGAATCACGAGACTGGCTATGAGAAGGCGGTTTGTAAGAATTTTAGTGTTGGCAGTCTTTCTTGTGTCAGCCGGCTGTGCACAAAAGAAGGTCCAGGTTTCTACGCCCGCCCCTGAGTCTCACTTTGATGTCGCTCAACAGAACTATTCGGCTGGGAATTACACGGCCGCCATCGCCAGTTACCAGCAATATCTTCAGCAGAACGACGAGAAAAATAGAGAGATCGCCCTCTTTCGCCTGGCCGCCAGCCATGCGCTCCGGAACCAGGCGCCTGACGATTTGATCCAGGCACAATCACTCTTTGGTCGCCTCATTCAGGAATATCCCTCTACCCCCTTGGCCGACCAGGCCAAGCTCCTGGCAAGCTCGCTAAAACTCGTTACCGACCTGGAAGAACGCCGGCGCCAGAACGAGGAACATTTACAGCGCTTGTCTCTTCAAGTTGCAACGATTCTTGAGCGCATGCAGGAGTTGGAGAAGCGCCAGGAAGCTGAGCGGAACGACCCCCTGCGACGAGCGGCAGAGCACCTGCGCAACGGCCGAATCAAGGAAGCGGCGAAGATTTACGAAGCGTATCTCGCGGACGAGTCTGCTCCTCACGGTGACGAAGCCGCCTTCCGGCTCGCGCTTATTCAGTTGGGCCAGGGGACAGGTTCCCGGGACAATCGGCAAACGCTCAACCTCCTTGAGCGAATTTCCCGGGACTGGCCCAAAAGTCCTTACGCAAATCAAGCTCGGCAACTGCTGACCGTCTATCGCGATTTGGCGCGACTTCGATCGCAGGTAGAGAACCAACAGGCCGAACTAAAGCAGCTTAACGAGGCATTGGATGCGCTGAAGGCGATCGACCTGAAGCGAAAGAATTAAGCTCGCGAACCGGCGACTCACCCATTTACTGGCTACCGAAGTCGCACGACCTGCATTGTCTCATCGACCACGAAAACCGGCCAGTTTGCGTTCGGATTGATCGGTCGGGCCGTGATTCGAAAATGACGGTCTCCGTCTATTTCGGCCTCGTAATTATATCCATGCCGATTTTCAGGCTGAAAGCCGACATGCCCGGCCGCAGCAAGTTCTCGCAAAGTACCGTACCGGCCGTGGCCGATAACGTAAACCTTCTGCGCCCGGGCAATCCCGATCAGGTCCATTTGCACTCCAACTGCCGCGATTTCCTCGTCGGGAGAGCTTTCCGGCGCAACCCGTGTCAAGTCCGACTTATAGAGAAACAACCCGATTCCCGCCGCGACAACAAGTACCAAAAGGCATCCGAACGTTCGCAACGCTCCCTCCTTTGCCTCGGAACGACGCCTCGGAACGACACGCATGAATCGGGCTGAGTCTAGTCCCGCCTGCGCCAGGCGGTCAATTGGAAAACCTGGCCCCAAGTTTCTTTCGTAGATTTTGGAGTTTCCGCGTTATTTGTATTAGGCGAATAATGTGTGATTCGATCCAAGCTCTTCTCAAACGTTACTGGGGCTTTGACTCCTTCCTTCCCCTCCAGCGGGAGGCTATCGACGCGGTCTGCGCCTGTCGGGATACCATCGTGGTGCTTCCGACTGGCGGCGGCAAATCCGTTTGCTTCCAGATCCCGGCGCTGGTGCTCCCCGGCCTCACGCTGGTCGTGTCTCCCCTGATTTCGCTCATGAAGGACCAGGTTGATGCCCTCGCGGAAGTCGGTATCCCGGCAGGACGGATCGATAGCGGCATGACCGAATCAGAACGTCGTGACGTCTTTCGGCGGCTGCGGGCCAGAGAAATCAAGATACTCTATGTCTCACCTGAGAGGATCGTGACTACGTCCTTTCTTGAATTCGTCCGTTCACTTGGCATTTCCTCGGTTGCGATTGACGAGGCGCACTGCGTCAGCATGTGGGGCCATGATTTCAGGCCGGAGTATCGGAAGCTTGGCGTTCTGCGAGAGGCGCTGCCAGGTGTGCCGATTGGCGCCTATACGGCGACCGCGACCGAAAGGGTGCGCCAAGATATCCGCTCTCAGCTGAAGCTTATTGATCCGCTGCTCCTCGTCGGGCGTTTCGATCGCCCGAACCTCCTGTTTCGCCTGGAGCACCGATACGATGTTTTTGGCCAGGTCAGGCAGGTCCTCGATCGACATAAGGGAGAGTCCGGCATTATCTACTGCATCCGCAGAAGTGATGTCGACGATCTGTGCATGCGCCTGCGCCGAGCAGGGTATGACGCACTCCCGTATCATGCCGGGATGACGGACACGGATCGCAAGAAGAACCAGGATGCGTTTGTAACCGAAAAGGCGAACATAGTCGTCGCCACTGTTGCTTTCGGGATGGGAATCGACAAGTCGAACGTCCGCTTTGTCATCCACACGGGGATGCCCAAGTCCCTGGAGCATTACCAGCAGGAAACCGGCCGCGCGGGGCGCGACGGCCTTGGTGCGGAATGCATTCTGCTTTACTCCCCCAGCGATTATCATACCTGGAAGTTCATCCTGGAAAACGCCGAGGCCAAACAGGGCTTAAAGATCCATTTACGGAAACTGAGCGAGATCTATTCGTTTTGCACCCGGTACCAGTGCCGTCACCGGGCCATATCTCAGTATTTCGGTCAACGGCTGGAAAGAGACAATTGCCTGGCCTGCGATGTCTGCCTGGCGGATGTTGAACCAGTTCCCGATTCCCTGGTCGTCGCCCAGAAGATCCTCTCCTCTGTAATCCGGCAAGGGGAGAAGTACGGCGCAGATTACACTGCGGCCGTCTTAACCGGGTCTACTCAACAGCGAATCAAGAACAACGGGCACGACCAGCTCAGCACATACGGGCTGCTGGCTGAATGGTCGAAGCACGAAGTTCGGGACCTGATTGAACAACTGGTGCTCCTCGGCGCGCTGAATCGAACAGGGGATATCGGGATCTTGCGAGTGACGAGCGTTGGCCGGGAGATTCTGAAGTCCGAGACAACGCCGCCCCTGATGCGGGTGGTCAAAAAAACCGGTGCCCGCCGTACTGCAGAGGATGTGTCATGGCAAGATGTCGACCGGGTCCTTTTTGAAGAGCTCAAGGCACTTCGCGCTTCGCTCGCTGAAGCGAGGAATATTCCCGCTTACGTGATTTTCAGCGACGCTACCTTGCGCGAGCTCGCGAGGTGGAAACCGATCGACCGAGAAGCGCTGGCCAGTATTGCCGGTATTGGCGACAGAAAAGCCCTGGAGTATGGCGAACGGATATTGACGATCATCCGGAATTACGCCGAGCGAAACGGCATCAA
>DAOTAI010000369.1:0-5214 GCA_035593865.1 Acidobacteriota bacterium | reverse complement strand
TGAGACGTAGAGCCAGATCGGCAGGGTCCAGCGCGCCAGACGCCGATGTGCAGCGTACCGCCCTCCCAATCCCCTTTTCAAAGTCACGAGCACCAGTGGCACCACCAGCGCGGCCAGCACCGAATGAGAAATCAGAACCGTGAAATAGACGTTTCTGATCCATCCGACGCCCTCAAAACGACGCGTGCCGGCATAGGAATGATAAGCCAGGTAGGACGCCAGGAAGGCAGCTGAAATCACGAAGGCTGTCAACATCAGCTTTTTGTGCCGCGACTTCCGCCCCTTCCGGATCTCGACAAATCCCAGTAACAGGAAAATAGCGCTCAGAAGATTCAAAAGCGCGTTAATAGCAGGCCAGTTTTCAAGTGCGATCATTGCTTTCCTGTTTCCGGCCGAATCACCCAGGTGGAAAAGACCATGGCCGTTATTACACAAACAAGGGTTACGAGTGCGGAAACCGTGACGTGCGGAAAGAAGCCCGCCGGGTCGGGCTCGCTCCAATAGAGACCTCGCCTGAGAAGGGCCAGTCCATAAGTCAGAGGGTTGACCGCCATGATCCATTGGACCCAGACGGAGGCGCCTTCCGATGGGAACAGGGCGCCGGACAATAGCCACATGGGAAACAAAACCACGTTCATCAGGCTATGAAAACCCGCGGAGGAATTGATCCGCCAGGCCAGGCCAAAACCCAGTCCCGTGAGCCAGAAGGCCACGGCGAAAAGGCCGAAAATCAGGACCAGGATCGATACCGGCGCTAACTGGAATCCCAGCAGTGGTGCCAGTGCCAGAAGCAGGATCCCCTGGATCAGCGCCACCGTCGTTCCTCCCAGGACCTTACCCAGGACAATCGCCAGGCGCGAAACAGGCGCTACAAGGACGGAAAGAAGGAATCCCTCCCGCCGGTCCTCGATTACAGAGAAAGTCGAGAAAATTGAGGTGAACAGGATGACCAGAAGAACCGTCCCGGGATAAAAGTATTCCAGGTAATCAATCGAATCCGAACCGGCTGGAGGACGGAAAGAGGCGCCAATCCCGGAGCCGATGAGCAGCCAGAAAATCAAAGGTGTTCCCAGGGCACCGATCCAGCGGCTCTTCTGTCGCTTAAAACGGATAAGCTCACGCCACCAGAGAACCAAGGCAGGTTGAAGAACACGGGCCATCCGTCTCAGTTTAGCATTTTCAGCATTCGCTGGATTCACAGCATTATCAGCTTGTTAGCCTGTGCAGGTTATCTGTCTATTTCCCCAATTGACTCCCGGAAACCAAATGACTAGCATAGGTGAATAAAAGGTGAAGAATGAGACCGGCAAGTCTGTCTCGCGCCTTAAAAACGGCGTCCGAGCTACTGGAAAAACGAATCGAACATCTATCGAGCGGGCTCGAAGAACTCGATCGTCTGCTAGCCGGAGGTTTTCCGAAGGGCAAGATCAGCGAAGTGACCGGACCAGCTTCCTCCGGACGCACCAGCCTGGTCTTTTCGGCAATAGCCTTGGCAAGCGCGGCCGGTGAAAATATTGCTTACATCGATACTTTCAATGTATTTGATCCCGTATCTGCCGCCCAATCGGGGATTTACCTGCCTCGCGTGCTTTGGATCCGGTGCAATGGATCAATCGAAAAGGGAGTTGCGGCGGTCGATATCCTGGCACGGGCGGGGGGATTCGGGATGCTGGTCTGGGATACTGCTCCTCCCGATGAGAAACCGCGCCAGGCAGATCGCGACAGGGCCCCAACTCATGCCTGGTTTCGACTGAAGCAGGCAGTGGAAGGAAGCAAAAGCGTGCTGCTTGTTCTCGGCCTGAAACCGATGGCTGGCAGCGCCGCAAGCGTGGTTGTAAGGGTCAATCGAACCAGCGCGGTATGGATTCCCGAGCTGGCAGCACGAGAGCGAAAATCGCTGCGACGGCCGGGTTTTTTCAAAGGGCTGGCTTTTGAGACCGAAATCCAGAAAGGCGGGAGCTGTGGCATTCGAGTTCATCGCCGTATTTAGTTCCGACTTGCCTTCCCTGCTTGATCTGGCGCGCACCCTGAGCCCACGGGTGGAAGTCAGGCTACCCGATGCGCTGATACTGGAAGTCACACCACGCACTCGCCCTGCGGTTCTTGAGAAGCTGAAAGACTTTTCACCATCGCTGCAGGTGGGCGTGGCCGGGACCAGAAGCGCGGCCCTTGTCGCCGCCCGGATCTGTCCGGGGATGAGAGTGCCTCCGGGGAAGGAAGCCGAATTTCTGGCGCCCATACCGGTTGCCGTGCTCCAGCTGCTGGATGACCATCCGCGGCTCCCGGAATTCCTCGTCACTTTCGCGCGATGGGGAATCCATTCATTGGGAGATCTGTCAGCCCTGCCAGAAAAGGAATTGGTCGCGCGGCTCGGTCAACCCGCTCTCTTCCTTCAAAAGCTGGCTCGGGGAGAAGATCTCAAACCTTTTCAGGCAGAAAGGCCAGAACGTCAATTTGAGGCTGCTATCGATCTGGAGTACGCCCTGGATTCAGTTGAACCATTGAGCTTTATCCTCGCCGGCCTCCTGGATCCTTTATGCACACAGCTTCAAAGCTCCAACCTGGCCGCGGATTCGGTGGAGGTGGAGCTCAAGCTTGAAAGCGGCGAGGTCTCGCTCCGCAAACTGCAGTTTGCCTTTCCCCTATCGCATACCCGGACCATCCTGGCCTTGTTGCGCCTGGATTTGCAGAGCCGAACGGAGAAGGCTCGAATAACGGGGGCTTTAATTCGGCTGAATCCGACACCGGCACAGCCCTGGCAGCACTCCCTGTTTGAGCCCCTGGCCCCGGCGCCAGAGAAACTAGCCCGGACGATTGGACGCCTGTCCGCACTTGTTGGGAAAGACAACGTGGGATCGCCGATCCTGCTTGACACCCGGCGGCCGGATGCCTTCCGACTCGCGCCTTTTGAGCCGGGCAGAAGGCCGCCGGATTCCTCAAAAGCAACCGAACACCCGGTTTTGCGTCGTTTTCGACCGCCTTTTCCGGCCCGGATCAGGCCGGAACAGACGGTCAATTGGGTCGGTCCCTGGCGAACTTCAGGCGAGTGGTGGACTTATACCGCCTGGGATCACGACGAATGGGACGTCGAGTTTGTAAACGGAACGATATATCGCGTTTTTTTCGATTCGAAAACCAAGCAATGGTTTCTGGAGGGTGCCTACGACTGAAGGGACGATGTCCAACTATAGAGAGCTTCATGCGCAAAGCGCTTTCAGTTTCCTCGACGGGTCCTCCTCCCCGGAGGATCTTGCACAGCGAGCCGCTGACCTTGGTTACCCTGGTCTTGCGCTGGTCGATCGAGACGGAATTTACGGAGCGCCGCGCTTCTACAAGGCTTGTAAGGAAGTCGGAATAAGGCCCCTTGTAGGCGCGACAATCACCCTGGAAGGCGGCTACAGCCTGCCGCTTCTCGTCGCGACCCGCACCGGATATCGGAACTTGTGCCGTCTGATAACCCGGATGAAGCTCCGGTCTCCTAAAGGAGAAGGGGCTGCCCACCTTGAGGAGATCGAGGAGTTCTCGCAAGGTTTGGTCGCCCTGGTGAGAGAACCGGCTTTAATTGAACCGCTGAGGCGCTTTTGGGGTCCTCAGAATCTTTACATCGAGCTGCAACGGCATCTCGACCGTAACCAGGAGGCCACCAACCAGGCACTGGTCGGATTGGCCCGGCAACTCAATCTCCCTTTGATTGCGAGCAACGGGGTCCGTTACGCTGCCCCCGACGGCCGGCCTCTTCTTGACGTACTGACCTGTATCAAGCAGAAAACCACTCTAGAAAACGCCGGAAAGCTCCTGAGTCCTAATAGTGAATGCTACTTGAAGCCTCCTGAGGAAATGACCCGGCTTTTCCATGACCTGGCGGAAGCAATCGATCACACCAGGGAGCTTTACGACCGGCTCGAGTTCACCTTGGAAGATTTGGGCTACAAGTTTCCGGACTACCCGGTCCCCCCTGGTGAAAGCATGAACAGCTACCTGAGGAAGCTGACCGACGAAGGCGCCCGGCGTCGCTATCGGCCTTACCATGAAAAAGCGCGCCGCCAGATCGAACGGGAACTGGCGTTGATCGAGAAGCTCGACTTGGCAGGATACTTTCTTATCGTCTGGGATCTGGTTCGCTTCTGCAAAGAACAGAACATTCTGGTCCAGGGCCGTGGATCAGCGGCGAACAGTGCGGTGTGCTACAGCCTTGAAATCACCGCCGTAGACCCTGTCGGTATGGAGCTTCTTTTCGAACGCTTTCTTTCTGAGGAACGTGGAGAATGGCCGGATATTGACCTCGATTTACCCAGCGGCGACCGTCGGGAAAGAGTAATTCAGTACGTTTATGAACGATACGGGGAACACGGCGCGGCGATGACCGCCAACGTGATTACCTATCGGGAACGGAGTGCCTCCCGGGAAGTCGGCAAAGTATTGGGTTTCTCGGGTGAAACCCTTGACCGCCTGTCTCGATTTGTCCGCCCCTGGGAATTCGTAACGGCCGAGGACGTGGAAAGCCTCCCGTTCGACCGCGTGGGCCTGGATCCCAGGGATCCAAGACTCAAGTTGTATCTCAAGCTCTGGAAGGAGATTCAAGACTTGCCTCGCCATCTGGGGCAGCACTCCGGAGGGATGGTTATCGCACAAGGGCGGCTCGATACAGTTGTTCCGCTCGAAAAGGCGACCATGCCGGGCAGATCGGTTGTTCAATGGGACAAGGAAGACTGCGCCGACCTCGGGATCATCAAAGTGGATTTGCTGGGCCTCGGGATGATGTCGGCCTTGCAGGATTCCCTGCAACTGATCCGGGCATCCGGCAAGGAAGTGGACCTGGCGCATCTTCCGACCGACGATCCCCAGGTCTACGACATGCTTCAGAAGGCGGACACGATCGGGGTCTTTCAGGTTGAAAGCCGGGCGCAGATGGCGACTCTGCCGCGCCTGAAGCCCGAACGCTTTTACGATATCGTGGTGCAGGTCGCCATCATTCGACCGGGGCCGATTGTGGGGCAAATGGTGCATCCTTACCTGAGGCGCCGCGAGGGCGCCGAGCCGGTTGTTTATCCCCACCCCTCACTGGAGCCAATTTTGAAGCGCACCCTGGGGGTTCCCCTCTTCCAGGAACAGCTTTTACGAATTGCCATGACTGCCGCCGGTTTCACAGGCGGCGAAGCCGAAGAGCTGCGCCGTGCGATGGGGTTTAAACGATCGGTTGACAAGATGCGCAAG
>DAOTAI010000368.1:0-5227 GCA_035593865.1 Acidobacteriota bacterium | reverse complement strand
ATCCGGCTCTTCCGGCGCTGCTTCTCCTAGCTGAACCGGGATCTTCCGCCGCCTCCCCTCGAGTTGACCGTGGTGATAAAGCTTCATCCCGGGCAAAGTAGCGAGAAGGACTATCGCCGCTTTCAGCCGGGGCCTGTCTAAAGCCGCCACGCTTCGCAATTCATCGTGGTTTTCCAGAAATCGGAGCAGCTTGGACTGAAAATCGATGTCGGCGTGCAAGTGCAGGCGGATTTCATGAGCCTGAGCGTGCAGTAATCGATCGTAAAGTCGCTTGTCGTAAACGAAATCAAAACCGAGCTGTTGAAGCCTCCATTCGGTGTCCCAGTAGGCCTCGGCTATCCAAAGCAGATCGCGTCTATTCGAAATCAGATCAAACCAGAACTCAGTTGTCGGGGCGTCGGAGTGCAGGTGGTCTCCCCAGGTCTTCTGGAAAATGTCGTTCAGCGCCAGCATCGCCATGTCGCAACGAAGGCCTTCGCAGCGCTTTGAAAGATCCTTAACCAGCCTTGACACTGCCGCTCGGGTTCCGGCATGAAATGCGTTCAGCTGAAGAGTGTCATGCCACGGTGGAAAGAACGGGTCTCGGCCTTTGGCGAAATAGGTGGTACGTCCCCGTGTTGTTATGGGTACGTACGAGGCGGGATCTGCCCGAAACTGCTGTTCGGTTCCTGTCACGTACCTTTCGGAGAATCTTTTGACCCATGGGAAATCAATCGCTGTGTGGTTCGTCACCAAGTCAAGCACCAGGCCGATGCCTCTTCGACCCAATTGATCATGCGCTTTTGTGAGGGCATCCCAATCGCCGATCCTGTCATCCGGCTGATAAGCGGCTATCGAGTAGGGAGAGCCGAGCACGTCCTCGGGGGACCAGCCTGGAAGAGCAGCAGCATATCCGGGTTGGAGTTCGGGAGCTTCACGGGCAATTTTCCGCCCGATCTCACTGCGCCGCCAGACTCCCATGAGCCAGACGTAGTCGAAACCCAGGCTCTTCAACCTGTCCCATTCAGGCTTTGGCACATTGCCAAGATTGATCGGTTTCCCGTACTTTTGCGAAAGCTCGCCCAACCAGAGGATGGTATTGATTTCATAGAGATTCGGCACGCGTACTCCTCGGTTCAGGACATCATAGCATTCAGGCTCTGATCTGATCGGAAGGTGGTGTAGCCGGCCCACTCACCCTGTATCAACACCTGCAGTACGCTCAATTCCTCGCCCGATATTCATCGTCTTCTTTAGAACTTAAAAGGTCACGGTTGAAGCTCTAGCACCATTGGGGTGCGGCCTTCGGCCAGGTCCACAGCGAGTCGAGCGATTTCAACCTGGCGACGGGCCTCTCGCAACTGGGCGCGAGCCTCCAACAAGGCCGCTTCGGCAGCAAGCACGTCATTGATCACGCCCTTTCCGGCTGAGTACCTCAACTTTTCGACTCGCAAGGCTTCCTGGGCTTCTGTAACGGACGATTCAGTAGCCCGCACTCGCGCCCAGGCCCCGCGCCATTCGGCTCGCGCCTGTTCTAGTTCACGTAGAGCCGCCAGGCGGCGGCTTTGGAGCCTGGCTTCCGCCTCCTGAAGCCCGGCTTGGGCCTCGCGCTTTCTGCTTTCCCTCAGGCCTCCATCCCAAAGGGGAAAGGTGACGCGTACGCCGGCCACTGCGTCGTCCTTCCATGCGGAATCGACTGTCGCGCCACCGGGCAGCATGGCCAGAGGATCAGGGGCGCCGTAAAGCAAGTAAGAGGCTTCCAACTCGAAACGTGGCCAGCGCGCTTTGCCGGCGGCTGCCACTTCTTCCCTACCGGCTGCCACTTCTTGAGACAAGGCAGCGAGATCGGGACGTTGCAACACCGCGGCTTCGGTTTCGACGGGTGCTTCTGCAATACTCGAATCCGGGTCGCGATAAGCGAGCGGAGGCAAAGAGGCCTCTCCGGGCCATCCGATCGCTTCCGCCAAACCGGCCCGCAGAGAAGATCGCTGTGCCTGCAATCCTTCGATCCGGCTCTCCACCTGGGCCAGCTGAACTTTGACTTTCAAGACGTCTACGCGTGCGGCGCGCCCCTGGCTCAGAAGCTGTTCGGTGGTCCCCAGAATGGAGTTCAGGGTGTTGCGGGATGAGCGGGCAGCCTCGAGGAGATCTTCGACCGCCAGCGCGCTCAAGAAGTAGCGCGCCACGTCAAATGCCAGTTCTTGCCTGAGCCGCTCTTCCTGGAGTTCACTCGCGTTTTTGCGCAAGCGGGCGGATTTGACTCGAGCCGACGTTTCTCCGAAATCCCAGAGGAGGGCTCGGACGACAGCACCCGATTGGAAGACCCAATGATCCAGGCGCTGGCCTCCCACCCCCAGTCCGGGCACCACGGTGTGTCTCTCCTTACTGCTTGTCTCTGACGCGATCAAGTCGACGTGCGGCCGAAGTTGCGATGCCGCAACCGAAGCCTGGGACTCGAAGCGTTTTATTCGGGCGCGTGCGGCTGATAGGTCAGGGTGATGCTCCAAGGCGTAGCGGATGGCAGCGGGAAGCGTCAGGGGATCGGGCAGTTGTGGGGCCGGCGCTGGCCAGGCCATGCCTACCGCCAGGGGGCCGATCAGTAAGCCCGCCGTCGCCTTGACGCCGCTGTGCTCAAACAGGCGACCGACGTTTTCTGCAGCGGACTCGAACAGGGAATAGATAACGGGAATTGCGACGGTCGTTATCACTGTCCCCAGTAGAAGGCCTGTACCGGCGGCTATACCGAGCGGGCTCATTCGCTCCAGTCCCACCGCTCGCTCGAAGATCAGCGGAGAAAGTCCGACGAGCGTGGAGGTGGCCGTCATCAGGATCGGACGCAGCCGCAGGCGGACCGATTCTAGAATTGCCTCGTCTTTGCCCATCCCCTTGCGGCGGGCTTCGATAATGAAATCCAGCAGCAGGATAGCGTTATTGACGATCGTCCCTCCCAACAGGATGATCCCCATGAAGGCGGGTTGGCAAAAGGGCTTGTCAAACAGCAGAAGTCCCCACAGGGCGCCGCTCACCGCCAGCGGAATAGCAGACATCACCGTCACAGGTTGCCGGAACGATTGGAACATGGCGACCAGAATGAGATAGAGGAGGACGATTCCGATGATCAGCGCCCGCCCTAACTCAGCCTGGCTTTCCGCATTGTCGCGGACCGTTCCGGCTACAGCTAGTTCATAATCCGCCGGCATCTCGACACCTCGCAGCCTCTCGAGGGCAAGTCCGGTGACCTGTCCTATCGTAAGTTCTGTGTTCACGGCCGTGATGTCAATCGTCGGCTTGAGATCCTCGCGTGTGACCGACGGCAATGTGCGGCGTTTCTCAATCGTGGCCAGCGCCCGGAGCGGCGTCATCCCCAGCCTGGTCGGAATCATGGCTTCAGCCAGCCGGCTCGGGTCGGCTACCTGATCGCTGCTGTAGCGCACACGAATAGGAATACTGAGGAAGTCCTGCAGACGAAGTTGCGTAACCGGAACACCCTGGACAGCCGCTTGCAGGTTCTCTGCCACCTGCTCGGGTGATGTCCCATAGAGCCGCGTCAAGGCCGGATCGGCGGTCACCCGGATCTCGTCTTTATCGAGGTGCCAACTCCGCCGGAGATCCACCATCCCCGGAGTTCCTCGGAGGCGTTGAATCACCCGGTCGGCCAGACGGTCTAGTACCTGCACATCCGGCCCGGAAAGGATGAGATTGAAGGGCGCCTTGGTCGTGGAAATCGGTGTGGCCCCATACTCTGACACGCGAAAGGTCCGAACACCCGGAATTTCTCTGAGTCGATCCCGCCATGCCTGCTCGATGTCCCAGATGGTCTCCTTACGGCGTGTCCGATCGACAAGGTGAACAGTGATCCGGGCCGATTGGGTGGTCGCGCCTCCGCTGCCAAAGCTGATCGCTCCCGGCTCGGATCCAGCTGCCGCCGAAACCCTCTCGACGCCCGGCGTCTGGTAAATCATCTCCTCCACCCGTGAAAGCGTGGACTCAACCTCGCGTGGAGTGGCCGAAGCTTCAGTGTCGAACTCAACGATGGCTATGCCGGTGTCCATCCGCGGCATTTGTGCGACTCCGAGCAGCGGTTTCACGACCCGCATCGTCAGCACCACAAACGCAACCATCACCAGCGCGAACAACCAGCGATGACGGAGGCCTGTGCCCACCAGCCGTAGATATTCCTCGGTGATCCGGTCAATCACACGACTGACCGGCAACGCCAATCTTTCCAGCCGATTTCTCTGTGCATGAGGACGGTTGAGCCAACGTGACGCCAGCAGCGGCACAACACTCAAAGCGACCACGAGAGAGGCAAGGAGCGTCACAATGACCATGAGATTCAGGGGTTCCATGATGCGCGAGGTGAACCCGCGGGTGAACATGACCGGCACCAGGACCACCACGGTGGTGAACACCCCGGCGGTGATCGGCAATGACACTTCCCCGGTCCCTGCCAATGCTGCGCGCACTGCATTCGGTTTGGACATCCGGGAGTAGTGCCGATGGATGTTTTCCACCACCACCACCGATGCATCGACGACCATGCCGGCAGCGATGATCAATCCGGACAGCGTCACCATGTTCAAGGTGTGCGGACTGAACCAGAGCACGACAAGCGCGGCTAGGAAGGACAGTGGAATGGAAACACTGACAACCGCCGCGGCCCTGAGATCGGCGAGAAACAAGAAGATCACCACCACGGTCAGGGCCACAGCTTGCCATAGCGACGTCCGCATTCCATGCACATTGATGTCGATGATGGGCTGTTGATCGTCGGTGATCTCGATCTCCAAGTCTGGAAACCGCTGTTCGAGTGCCCCGAGAGCCTGCTTAGCGTTGCGTATGGCTTCCACCGTGTTTCCGCCTTCGGCGCGCAGCAGGTTCAACGCGATCGCAGGCTTACCGTTGCCGTGGTAAAAGCTCCTGAGATCAGCCGCTCCCAGCTTGATCCGCGCCACATCGCCCAGCTTCACCTGACGGCCGTCAGTAGTGGAGGCCACCGGCAGGTCAGTCAGTGCTCCGGCACTCGGAAATTCACCGGTCACCTTTACCAGGTATTCCGCCGAAGACCCGTAGACTGTGCCCGCAGGACGAGTCACATTCTGCTCAGCGAGACGCGCGAGAAGATCCGGTAGGGACAGCCCTCGGGCTGCCAAGGCATCGCGGTCTACCTCGACTACCACCTCCGGCTGATGGCCGCCGAAGACGTCGACGTCTGCAACGCCAGGAACCGACAGGAAGAAATCTACGA
>DAOTAI010000367.1:0-5238 GCA_035593865.1 Acidobacteriota bacterium | reverse complement strand
CGTAGTCGTCGCCGCCCCGTTTAAAGACAATAACCACGACGAAGTAGTAGATAAGAACGCCCAGCAGAGGGTCCAACAGCCACCAGAAGTAACCCAGAATCGTGTTCCTGTGCTGCGCTTTCAGTCCGGACACCACCAGGTACAGCAACAGGTCTTTCCTTCTGGCCAGCTCATGCAAGTATTTGTTCAATCCGCCTGGACCAGCACCAACTTTCATGTCTCATCACAGCCGTTTCTCCGGTGACCAAAACAAGGCGTGTTCTCGACCGGAAATCACATGACAAAGCGAAAGGCCTTATTTTACTCCCTCGCTTTCCTCTTCGCACTCGACAATTGTTGGCCCGGGCGAAGACATCGAGAGAGCGGAGTGGCTGTTGGTCGATGCACGCCTCCGGCCTCCGGCGTGCCAGGTTCCCCGACGCCGAAGGGGAACGGGCAAGAGCACAACATGGCGAATTTGCTCTTCTCGCTCAAGGGAGGGACGCATTATCGGACCGAAGACCCAAGGTACCTGAAAAACGTTGTGTTGGCTGTCCGCTTAGTCGGCGCAAAATGCGATTTCTTTGAGTGCTTTTAGACCCGCCCGGGTCGGGGGCGGGGAAGGCCAGGTGCATCGACCGAACACCGCTTGACGTCGGGCGCTAGCCTCCCCGTGGATCCGGCAGCCTGATGAACCTCCAGGCGCTCGCTCATGCGGACCACCTCACCGACCACCAGGATAGCCGGTGATCCGATGTGCTCAGCAGCTGCCCTGGCCGCGATATCGCGCAGTGTCCCGCTGACCTGTCGCTGCTCTGGAGTTGTCCCGGACTCGATTAGAGCGCACGGGGTTTCAAGACTACGGCCATGAAGCACCAACTGGGCGACGATGTTCTTTAATCGCGCGAGAGGCATGAGGACCACCAGCGTATCGACACTGTCCGCCAGACGGTCCCAGCGGACGGGATGCGGCGCGTCATCACTTTGAAAGCCGGTCACCACCGCGACGGAGGAGGCGTATTCACGATGAGTAAGAGGGATGCCGGCAGTAGCCGGCACGGCTAACGCCGAACTCACGCCCGGCACTACTTCAAATTCGATGCCGGCTTTTGCCAGGTACTCCGCCTCTTCGCCGCCGCGTCCGAACAGGAAAGGGTCGCCCCCTTTCAGTCGGACCACCTGCTTGCCCTGAAGAGCCTTGTCGACCATCAACCGGTTGATCGTTTCTTGAGGAACGCCATAGTAGCCCCCTTTCTTCCCCACGCAGATTCGCTCCGCCCGGGCGGGGGCCAGGTCGACGATCGCATCCGACACGAGTCGGTCGTGGATGACGGTTTCAGCCGTCTCCAGGCAGCGTCTTCCTTTGATGGTCAGAAGATCCGGATCACCCGGGCCGGCGCCCACCAAAAATACCTTGCCAGGCGATGAACGCAGAACTTGCATATCAGTCTCCTTAGAGAAGCTGGCGAGCAGTCTCTTTCAAGCCTTGCTCCCCCGAGGCCCGCAGCCGCGCGGGAAGGTCCAGATCGAGAAGCCGATAATAGAAATCCCTGCGCTCCTCGAAACTGCTGAATCGAGCCTTGATCGCGGGACGCAGCTCGCCCAGCAGGCGCAGCAAGGTCGAGTACTCTGGGCCGTACCGCCCGGCCAGTTCCTCGCGTATCCGGGCCGCCAGGGCCGGGCACTTCCCTGACGTAGAGATAGCGACAACCAAGTCCTCACGACGCAGGATTGCAGGCGCGATAAAAGTGCAGTAGTCGGGTTGATCTATCACATTAAGAGGCACGCGATGCCTTTCTGAGTAGTTCTTCATTCGGGACATCTCTGCCGGATCGTCACTCGCAGCCACAATGAGCCAACAACCGTCTGCCGCCTCCTCTGTGAATGCCTCGACGCGGACAACGACCGCCCCCGCCTCCTGTAAGGCCTGCGCTTTTTCTTCGATTAGCCTTCCCGTTCCCACGAGCAGGCAACGACGGTCTTTCATGTCGAGAAACACCGGGTAAAAAGACATCCATCTCCTCGCTAGAAGTTTTGCAATTGTCCCTCAATAGTCGGCGGACGGCCCCGAGTGCCGGGAGTGCTTATCCACCGCTGCCGGCGGTACCAGTGCAAGCTGGCGCAGGTTCTCGACGCCGATTCGGTGACTCCAGTCTCCGAAGGACTCTTTTTCCTGCGTCTCCCGTCTCCAGAGGTCAATCAGTCCTGCAATTACGACAGCCAATTCCTCTGCCGCCACGTTCTCCCGGTAAAGCTCTGCCAGACGTTGGCCGGTGGGACTGCCACCGAGGTAGATGTGGTAGCCGTTACTTGATCGGCCTACCAGTCCTATCTCGGCCACCGGGGGGCGGGAGCACGAGTTCGGGCACCCGGCCATTCGAATAGTGACAGCGGCGTCTCCGCACCCGAAACGCTCAAGTTCCGAGATGACTCCGGGCAGTTGCCTTTCCGCCTCGGCGAGCGCCAGACCGCAGGTTGGAAGCGCCGGGCAGGCCATGGACCGAAGCCTCAGGTTGGAAACAGCGTCGGGCAGCGACACCTGGTAGCTTTCGAGTACGAACGTGATCTCAGCCCTCTTGTCTGCTTCGATATCAGCCAGGATCAGGTTCTGATCGGGCGTGAGCTGAATCGAGGGGCGAAAGCGCTCCACGATTTCACGTAAAGCCGACTTGAGGCGCGGACCTGAATCATGGATTCTGCCGTTTTCGACGAACAGTCCCAAGTAGAAGCGCCCTTCCTTCTGCCGTTGCCAGCCCAAGTGGCGACTTCTACCTTGAAAGACGACAGGGCGGGGAGGCTCAAGCTTGGTTTGTAAGAGTGCTTCGACCGAACGCCTGAATGCCTCGATTCCATCTCTTCAATGACATATTTCAGCCGCGCGTGCTTTCGGTCAGTTCGATCACCCAGGTCTCGGTACAGCTCGACGATGGCCCGAAGCAGGGGCAACAGTTGCTCAGGGTCGGTGCGGCACAACGGGGTAGCCAAACGAGGGTAGGTCTGGTGATTGCCATGGCTGCTCCCCAAACCGCCGCCGACCAGGACTTCAAAGGCCGTGAGAGACCCTCGCTCAACAACGGGAACCAATCCGATATCGTTCGTATAAACGTCCGGGCAGTTTTCGTTTACTCCCGAAATCCCAATTTTAAATTTGCGCGGCAGGTAGCCTTTGCCGTACAGGGGTTCGTCAAAGACTGATTCGATTTTTTCACCATCCAGCCAGATTTCCATGTAAGCCGTGGTCTTGAAGGCGAGTGAGCGAGAGATGGCGTTGGCCCAGGCCTGGCCATCGAAAACAGAATCCTCGGCAAGAGAAGAGACTGGGCACGCAATCACGTTGCGCACTCCATCCCCACAAGCGCCGAACGTCGTGAGCAGCTCCTGGTTGATGAGCCGGATCAGGGACGCGAGATTCTTCTTCCCGACTCCATGAAACTGGATGTCCTGGCGGTTGGTCAGCCGGAGCGTACCGTTCCCATAGAGCTGGCTGGCGCGATCCAGGGTGAGCCACTGCTCTGGGGAAATTCGACCACCGCCGGGAACACGCGTGCGCACCATGAATCGGTATGCCTTGCCTTCGCCTTCCTGCAGCAGTCTGCGGCGCTGATCTCGATCATCGTACTGATAGACTCCATGGAACTTGATCAGTTGGGCGCTCTCGGAAGTGAGGTGATCGCTTTCGGACTCGAGCTCCGATCTGATCGATCCACGCAGGCCCTGGCTGGCTTCCTTGACTTCCTCCGCCTTGGTTTTCTGCTTCTTTCGACTGTTTCTACTCATAAGCACGTCCAAATGAAATGCGGTTCCAGATCCTTTCATGCAGGACATATAACGAGCACTTGGTAAACAGCTCGACGATTCCGATGGTCAGCGCCATCTGAACGCGGCCGGTGATCAGGTATGAAATGAGGATCGTATCCAGAGTACCTGTGATTCTCCACGACAACGCCTTAGCTATGCTCCGCTCAATCTGTTCACTCATACGTTTACCTGGATGTCAGCTTCCACCGTCTTCAGATTTGGTAATCCGGCACGATTCCCGAACTGGTCAGCCGCTCGATAATCGTCTCGACCACCTGCGAATGCTCCTCGCCGCCTTCCAGGAGAAAATCAGGAACGGCCTGCTTGAGAAGTGTCGATCCAACACCGATCAGCACCAGCTGGAAGGGCCGGCTCAAAATGCTCAGCCGTTCCACTTCATAGTCCTGCAAACCAGCCAGGGCTGTAATGAACAGGACACCTGAATCGGCCATCAGGTGAGCCAGTTCTCCGAGCCGTTCCAGCTGTTCCTCGCGTGTCATTGGTTCGGCTTCCGGAGGCGCCGAAAGATCTGAGAACAAGTTGCCGATACTGAGGTAGTAAGTCTGGCAGCCGATCAGAAAGAGTCGTTTTTCAAGCAAACGTGCCAGCTCGATGCTATCGCCGCCGCCCGTCACCACGATGAACTTACCCTCATGGCCGTTGCGACGAGCCCGGTCGGCGTTTGCTACGTAGCCCTTCTCCCATTTCATCTCGCGGCGCTCCACCCGTTGGTTGAGCAACGAGGGAGCAGCGGCGATAGGCTCGAGAATCGAGCCACAAGCGGCAATGTCGTAACCGTCGACGATAACAAATCGAGAGGTCACCTCGATGTCGGCCAGCGGATCGAAAGCGACGGGCTTGGCCGTTTCCAGGATGCATTCGGCGGCATCGTGACGGTCGACATGCTGTTTGCCGGTTACCGACGTAAGATCCCCGGCATCGACAATGCTCCGCACTTCAACAAGCTCGACGGCCGTGCGGGCTGTGCCGAGCTTGAGCTTGTAACGTTTGCCTGGAATCATGGGCGATCTGCCCAGCCAGAAGAGGCTGACACGAAAACGACTCGCTACGGCAGGCGCCGGCTCTCCTGCCCGGCACATGATTTCACCGGCAGGGAGGTAGATCTGCTCGGTCAGAGTGACACCGATGGCCTCTCCTGCGGTTGCCCCATCCCGGGGCGGCCGATTGAATTCCTCAACCGAGCGGATCCCGCTTCTTTTCCCGGAAGGCCAGAAAACGACTTCATCTCCCACCCGAAGCCGGCCTGTCTCAATCGTTCCTGCCAGGATGCGCCGGTTGTCCCCTTCCGCAGTGAACTTGTAGATGTCCTGGACAGGCATACGGAACGGGCGATCGGCGAGATTGTTTCCGTTGGTGAAACTATCCAGTTGGTCCATGACTGAAGGCCCTGTATACCAGGGTGTGAAAGGCGAAGGAGAACTAATGTTGACCCCCTCCCGG
>DAOTAI010000366.1:0-5238 GCA_035593865.1 Acidobacteriota bacterium | reverse complement strand
AACCACCAGGGTTTCGATACAACTCGCCACAAAACGGCGAGTCACTCAACCGCCGCGCCTCGCCTCAACCTGCCGGTCGCAAGCCTGACCTTGTGCTCGCAAGCTCGGCTCGTAGCGGCGGTTGCGAGTGTGCGTTGTCCTGTTTTATAGACATGTGTATTTTCGCCAAACTCGAGTGCCGGACTCTGGAGAGTCCGGCCACAATAAAAGACGCGGTGCTGCCTCGTACCGTCTTCGCCATCCCCTCGACCGCGCGCGACGCAACCAGCGCCCTAACGACGCGCGACACCTCCGAACTCCAACTGACTCCGCTTCAGTTTGATGCTGTGCACGATCTCGCCGTCAATATTCACTATCTGGTAAATCACTTCAGGATTGGGCAACGTGGTGTCAAACGACAACAAACCAAACGAGCACTTTTCGTTATAGGCAAACAGGGCGCCAGGCATCACCTCGTGGGTATGAATGTTAGTCAGTCGCGAGCTCATGAAATCGTAAAGCGGATAGCCATTCGGCCGATCGAGCCGCCAGGCGTCCGAGCGGTGCCGGTCGCCTGACAGCAGAAAAACACCATCGATCCGGTGTTTCTCGATGAACGAAAATATCTCCTCTCTTTCCTCCGGAAAGCCTTCCCAGATGTCTTTGGCCCCCGGCTTGGCCCCCGGAGCCCAGGCGACGGAGCTCACGATCACCTTAAAGGTCGCCTTCGATTTCTTCAGCTGGTCAAAGAGCCAGGCCTTTTGTACAGGGCCCAGCATGGTACGTGGCTTTTGGAAGGGATTAGTACGATAAAACCGGCAATCCAGCATGATAAAATCGACATCCGCGCAGGCAAAGCTAAACCAGCACCCCGGCCACTTTTCGTCGCCGTAACCCGGGTTATTCCAGTTATTGCGGAAATGGTCCAGCATCGGCTTTTTCCAAGCCGGTTTGTCCAGGTAAGGTCCCATCCAGATGTCGTCGATGCCGCAGTCATGGTCATCCCAAATGGCGTAAACCGGTACTCTGCTCGTCAGATCGCGGAATTCCGGGCGTGACTGCCGGCAATAGTAGCTGTAGTCATGGAATGGTCCCGGCATTTCGGGCATGTCGATGTAGATGTTGTCTCCCAGAAGTAGAAACGCGTCGGGTTTGTAGGACAGGATGGTCGTCCACATTCGCTCGTATACCGGAGTGTAGCCGGCGCATCCACCGAAACCAACGCGAAAAGCTGCGTGACGACCACTTCCCGGAAACGTTCGGAAAGACGGAAGTTCCGAAGACGGGTAGGCCGATTGCCCCTCTATCAGGACATCGTAATCGTAACTGGTGCCCGGCTTGAGACCGTCTACTTTCAGCATCGCCGTGTAGTCCCTCTTCGGATCGGTCTTCGCTCGAGCCTCTATCGTCTTCTTCTCGGCATCGAAAAGCCGAACTACGACAGGGAACTCTTCACTGGTGCGAACCCAAAATGCGGCACTTCGGTCAGTGACACAACCCAGCATAGGCCCATGAATGAGCCTCACCGGATGTTCCGCCGCCATCTCCCGGAAGGCAGGCGTTTCTACTAACGGGCGCAACAGACTGCGAGGACCGGCCAGGAATCGGCCAAACGGCAGGCCGTAGGCCAGCGCCTGTCGAGCCGCCTCCAACGCCTTGTCAAGCTTCCCCATTTGCGTTCGGGCCACCGCCAGCATGAAATACGTCTCCGGATCGCGGGAATCCTGGGCGAGGCGTCTCTCACACATCTCGACCGCTTTTTCCGGCCGACCCTCCAAGATTTCGAGCAGCTGACGTTGACCTCGCCACTTATAGTCCTTGTCAGCGGATGCTTCCGTGAAAAAGCGCCGGTTCCAGGGATTTTCACTGCCGTAGTAAGCAAAGCCGGAATCATCGATAAAGGCATCTTCGGGTGCATAGTGCCCGTACTCGTTGCTCTGCTGACCGCCGGTCGATAAAGACGCCAGCGCCAAGATGACCACCGTGACGGTTAATCGCACGTTATTCATTGAAGACCCTCACATCATCGAGGAGATATCGGCAAACCGGTGCTTTGACATCCGCGCCGGGCAGATCTTCAGACTCAAGTCCCGCCGGATTCGGCATGCCGGCTTCCGCGATTTCGGGAGGAACAAATCCGCGGTAAGGGCCGGCCCGAAACACGATTCTCTCCACCGACTCAGTTGCCTCGGCGAACGGAATGCCATTGGCAATCGGGGCCCCATCCAGGAGCACGTCGTAGCGCTGCGACCCACAATCGACTTTCAGCTCGACCGAATACCACCTGCCGGTTTGAATCCGGGCCGGCGGAACACCGACGTGCTTGTGGTCCATTCCCAGCCAGTCTTTGTCGATCCGCAGGCGCAACGGCCTGGTCCCTTGCTGATCCTGCACTTCCACTTCCAGGGCGTGCCCCTGGGCGATTTCAACAGCATTGAAACGAAACCGGATGGCCGTCTTTCGGCTCTTGGGGAAGATGCGTTCGGCAAGCGCGTAATCGTAAGGTTCCTCGTCAAGCAATTGCAGGCATCGGTTGTCTCTCCCTTTCTCCGACACCAGCTCGACCGGCGCCCATTTCAAGCTGTAGAGATTCCACGAATCGAGGGCCGCCACACCCTGCTCGAAAGTGTCATTCACCGGCATCGTCACCACCCCGGTGATGGGAACCCGCATTCTGGCCACCCAGATATCTTCTTTGTTCACGCTGTAAGTGACCCACATATCGTCGCCGGGAGGATTGCCGTTACCCTCGACGATCCCTCGATAGTACTGGGGGCCTGTATTCTTGTGGATGCCCTGGTAGCGTTTAGGGGGGACCTCGCCCCTCACGCAGAGCATGTCATCGAAAATATGGCCGTCCGACCCGGTGATCACGATCATGGGGAAGCGATTCCGGCGTGTCGCCGAATGGTTGTGAACCAGGGCGTAGCGGCCGTCGTCAGTGCGCTGCGCCCAGACTTTCGCGCCACAGGTCCATAGCGTTTTGCTCAGAGCTATCTTCGTCCACGACTTCCCGTTGTCCGGACTAAGCGCCGAATACTGATTCTTCCATAGGCCCACAACCATGCCGTCAGGCCTGTGGTAGTAGCAGAATGCCTTCCCCGCTCCTTTGGAAGTGGTCACGCTGGCCGAAAAGTAAGCGGCGTTTTCGACGTCACCCGGATCAATGACGAAGAAACCGTCTTGGCCCCGATCCTCCTCCCACCACTGCAAGGTGATGAGCTTGTCGGCCAGCAAGGCTTCACAGGCTTCCACAAAACCTTTATCCGGGCTGGTCTTATAGTAAGGATAGGCGGTGTTCGACTCATTGAAGCCGGCGTGCCGGTTATAGCGAATAAAGTAAATCGGACCGAAGCTTCCGTCTTCCCTGATTTCACGAACGACCCGGCCTAGTCCGTTGCCGGCGTTTGGGGAATTGCGGGGAGTCGCACAGTAGCCGTAAAAAGCAAGGGTTAAGAAACGGCCGTTAGGTGCGACATAAAACCCCATCCGTTGGTGCATAACCGCTTTTGTTCCGGCCGGGATCACTCCCTCTTCCGTTTTGATCTCCGGCAGATCGTACTCGGGGAAGACCACTACCGGGGGAGTCCAGTTCCGCCCGTCTTCAGACGTAGCCAGCAGGGTTCTTCCCGGAGGCGTGTGCTCCTGGACCAGGTTGCTGAGATACTGGACGTAGAACTTGCCCTTCCAGTACGCGATAAATGGCTGATGATTGTAAGTCCATCCTATCTTGCCGCCTTCATCCGGATGTTTGCGATTGGCTCGCAGAACCTGGTAATGGTGAACACCGACCATATGCGGCAGTCGGCCATCGTAGAAGTATTTGTCCGGCTGCCGACTTCCCACATACTTGACCGGCTCCTCCGCTTCAGAAATGGCCGACAGGTTGTCGTGAGATGACGCAATTCGAACGCCCGTGAACAGCACTACCACCAGAAGCGTGAAGCAAAGAAGGGTTGACTGAAAAAGTCGTTTCATCGTGACTAAACTCCAAAAAGCCTGCAGGCGTTGCGGAAGAGGATTTTTGACATTGCCTCGCTCGGCAGCTCGAGGGTCGTGAGAGTAGAGAGAATCAGCCCGGGATCGACCCACGGGTGGTCGCTCGCGAAGAGCAGCCGGTCCGGACCAATCAGCTCATAAGCGAATCGGATGGCCGCCGGGAGCGGCGACACAATATCGAGGTAGACCTGCCTGAGATACTCGCTTGGCAGCCGTTTCAACCCCCGGGGACCGCGCTTGAGGACCGTAACCTGATGATCCAGGCGGCCGATGATATAAGGCAGGGTTCCCCCCAAGTGCGGACACACCAGTTTCAGCGAGCGATACTCGTCGAGAATACCGGACATTATGATGCGCGTCAGCGCGATGGTGTCCTCGAACATGTTGCCGAGGGAACTGGTCATTTCGTAGCCCTTCACGACGTCAGTGGTGACAGGCTTGGCGGGATGAAGCACGACCGGCAGGCCCAGATCAACCGCGCGGGCAAAAAGCGGCCTGAACTCCGGCTCGTCCGGAAAGCGGCCGGCCAGGTTCGTATACAGCAGGATACCTTTCATCTTCAGCTGCTTGACACAGCGATCCAGTTCCTTGAGCGACGCTTCCAGATCCTGGAGCGGGAGCACGCAGAGCCCGAAGAACCGATCCGGGTGGTTTTCAACAACTTCGGCAATGAAATCGTTACAAATCCGGGCAACGCGGCTGCCCTCAGTTCCGAACCACTCCGGGCCGGGATCGTTGATGCTCAGCGCAGTCTTCGCAATACCCGCCCGGTCCATGTCGGCCAGCTTCGCCTCTACATCGCAATGCTTTGGAAAGACCCGGCGATGCCAGTCGCCCATCCGCACATAACGGTCTCCGCCCCGCCGGTAGACCACGGGATCCTCAGTTCGCTTCTCCATCAGGTCGAGGACCTCGGGGACGTACAGGTGGCTCTGGCAGTCGATCACCGGGGTTGCGGATCCGTTCTCGTTAACCGGAAAAGTCTGCCTGGGAAAAGACATCGCGGTTGCCGCTCCGGCCGCAGTTGTTAAGAAACGCCTTCTTGTCTGTCCCATAATCCCCGCCGCCTCGTTGCTCAGCGCCTCCCTTCGTTCAGTAGGCGAAGAAAGGACTGATACGCCCCGGTAAGATCCACATCCTCAGGACGATCGGACGAATGAATGAGAACGCCGTAGCGTAGGGTGAGTCGGTCTCCCTTATTAACAATCACTTCGCTCTTTGGTCCCGCTTTCATGGCCTCACGGCCGAACGGGTTAGCGG
>DAOTAI010000365.1:0-5238 GCA_035593865.1 Acidobacteriota bacterium | reverse complement strand
GAAGCTTCAAATCTCCTGTCATATCCGGGTTCAGGATGGCATGCGCGTGACGACAAACTCGGAAAAGGCCGTGCAAGCGCGGCGGGCGATGCTCGAGTTTTTGTTGATCGATCACCCCCTCGACTGCCCCGTCTGCGACCAATCGGGCGAGTGTGAGTTGCAAAACTTTTATATGGAAATCGGCCGTTACGATAGCCGATTCCTGGACAACAAGATTAAGCGCAAAAAGGCCTATCCCATTGGCCCCCACGTGATTCTGGACCAGGAGCGCTGCATATTGTGCAGCCGCTGCGTCCGTTTTACGGACGAAGTGTCACGCACTCATGAACTCGGGATTTTCGAACGGGGTGATCGTTCGGTGATCGATCTTTATCCCGGAAAGCGACTGGATAATAAGTACTCCGGCAACGTCATCGACATCTGTCCTGTCGGAGCTTTACTGGAACGAGACTTCCGGTTTCAGTGCCGGGTATGGTACCTCCAAAGCCAGGAATCGATCTGTAATGGCTGTGCCCGTGGCTGCAATACCCAGATACATTACAACACCGCACGACCGTACAAGTCGCAAGGGCGGCGGATTCTACGACTTAGGCCCCGCTTTAACCCCTTTGTCAACCGGTGGTGGCTCTGCGACGAGGGGAGATACGGGTACGAGTTCATCAACAAGAACCGGATTGAGTACCCCTATTTGCGTCAGGCTGGGCAACTGGAACTCTCCGACTGGGATGCCGCTCTCGAGGAAACGACACGGGCCTTGAAAACGGCCTTGGAGCAGTACGGTCCCGAAAGCATAGGCGTGATCGCCTCGCCGCAACTTTCGAACGAGGATTTATACCTGATCCGGAAGATCTTTGGAGAGCTGATGGGCGTCAAGGACATCGGCTTCAAGAGCCCTTGGGAGAAACCGGGATATCAGGACGATTTCCTAATACGCGCGGATAAGAATCCGAACAGCCGGGGTGCGGAGGAAATGGGGTTGACCTCTGACGTCCGGACTATCCTGGAAAGCACTGGTGCCGGCCGAATTAAGGTGTTGTATGTTTTTCAGCACAACTTCAACGCGCCCGAGGCCCTCGAGCTTCTTCGGGATACAAGCGTGATTATCTACCAGGGAACGAACTGGAATCAGACCGCCGAGAGAGCGCACGTGGTGCTCCCATCGGCGACTTACGCCGAGAAGGACGGAACCTTTACCAATTTCGAAGGCCGAATTCAGCGGTTTCGCCGTGCCGTGCCGCCGCTGGAGGAGTCCAAGACGGATTTTGAGATTCTCTCGCTGCTAGCCGAACGTCTTGAATATCCTTTGGTTTACAGCGATCCGGGTGACCTTTATATGGAATGGCGAGGACAGAGTTACGAGGAGATGGATCCCTACGGGGAAATGTTGGGGTGACGTGACATGAACTACATCATCGATTTCCTCATAGTCGGGTTCGTCTTCAGCGCTGTTATGGGATTGATGTACATCCTGCTCTGGATGGAACGTAAGCAGAGCGCCGTGATGCAGGACCGGATCGGCGCTAACCGGGCAACTTTCTTCGGCCTTCCGACTCTCGCAGGATTGTGGCATAACATCGCCGACGGGCTGAAACTGCTTGTGAAAGAAGACTTTATACCGCCGTCCGGAAATCGTTTTCTGCACACCATCTCCCCGATGATCGCCCTGTTTTTCGCTCTGATCAGCTTCGCGGTCATTCCCTTCGGAGGGGTCTACGACCTTTTCGGTTACCCGGTATCATTTCAGATTCTCAATCTGAATGTCGGCATTTTGTATGTCTTTGCCGTCATGAGCATGGGAATCTACGGGTTCGTCTTGGGCGGTTGGGCGTCGGCCAACAACTACGCACTGCTCGGCGGCATACGGGCCTCCGGTCAGATGATTTCTTATGAAATCACCATGGGAGCAACCATCATTGGCATACTCATGGTCTATGGAACGCTCGATCTCCAGGAGATCAACCTCGCTCAGGGACGACTGCTGGGGGGCTGGCTTCCGCTCTGGGGCGTTATCTTACAGCCGCTGGGTTTCATCCTTTTTTTTACCGCCGCAATGGCGGAAACCAAGCGTGTGCCTTTCGATATCCCCGAAGGAGAATCCGAGATCGTCGGTTATTTCATGGAGTACAGCGGAATGAAGTTCGCGATGTTCTGGCAGACGGACTTCATTGAAACGATCCTAGCCGCTGCGCTTGTCACTACACTCTTTTTCGGAGGCTGGCAGGTTCCCTACCTGATGGCTGATGGCTTCCACTTCCCTTGGGGGGCGGTTTGGACCCTGCCGACGATCGCGGTGATGATTCTGCAGGTAGGGGCTTTTTTGATCAAGGTATTTTTCTTCTGCTTTCTCCTGATGCTGATTCGCTGGACCCTCCCCCGCTTCCGCTGGGACCAGTTGATGAGGCTGGGATGGACGATCATGTTGCCTCTTTCGGTTTTGAACATTCTGGTAACAGGGCTTGTATTGGTATTTCTGGAAGGATAAACAAGAGTAATCAATGGCTATAAAGAAGGTTGTCGAAACCGGTTTCTGGGAGCGGATCTACCTTCCGGAGGTGATCCGAGGGCTGGCGCTCACCGCGGGACATTTTTTCCGGAACATGGCGGTGCACATAGCCCATCTCTTCGGTTTCGCAAAAGATAAGAAAGGCGCGGCGACGTACCAGTTTCCCGAGGAGCGCCGACCCTTGGCGCCGCGCTTGAGAACGCTCCACAGGTTGACGCGACGCCAGGACGGCTCCCCGCGCTGCGTGGCCTGTATGATGTGCGAGACTGTCTGTCCCGCCCGCTGTATTTACATCATCGCCGGCGAACATCCGAACCCGCAGATCGAGAAATATCCGGTCAGTTTCTCTATCGATATCGGACTCTGTATCTTCTGCGGCTATTGCGTTGAAGCCTGCCCGGAGGATGCCATTCGGATGGACACCGGCATAATCGAGATTTCCTCGTACACTCGGGAAGGAATGTTTTACGACCTCAAGAAACTTCTCGATCTATCCCCTATTCCCGCCAGCAGCATACCGGCAACGGCGCGCCTGGAAGATCTAAGGGACGAAAGAGAGGCCCTGGCCAAGAGAGGACGATCGACGGGTTAAAGCGCCTGGTTGAGAACACCGCAAAAGGTCTTCCTGAACTCCTCCTCGAACACCCTTTTCACCACAGACATCTCGACTGGGCAGCCGGTCAGGCTTGACAGCGACACCACGGGACAATTGGGCATTCCGCACGGGTTGATCAACTGAAAGTAGCGCAGGTCGGTTGAGACGTTGAGAGCGAACCCGTGCATTGTCACCCAGCGGCGCACCCCGACTCCAATTGAGGCGAGTTTACCGGCGTCGGTCCAGACACCGGTAAGGCCTTCCCTGCGGAACGCATGAACCCCGAAGCGTTCAGCCGTTGCTATCAGGACAGTCTCGAGATCACGCAGATAGCGATGGACGTCTCTATTCCTCTTCCTGAGATCAAGGTGCGGATAACCAACCAATTGCCCGGGACCATGGTACGTTACATCGCCTCCTCGATTGATGCGAATCAGTTCAATCGGGTTCTCGTTCCAGTCTACGCTCGCAAGGAGGTTACCCTCATTCCCACCTCGACCACAGGTGAAAACGTGCGGGTGTTCCAGCAGGAATATTGTCTCTTCCAGCGAGTCTCCGGCCACAGCCGCAACCGTTTCTTCCTGTTTAACAAGCGCCGCCTCGAACGAGATGAGGCCAAGATCTATAAAGCGCATATTCATGTCTAACCTGAAGGCTCTTCCAGAGCATTATACCCATCCCAACCCGGGAATCTTTGCATCCGCCCGCCACCTTGGCTGACAAAAGTCGCACCGAGCAGGTACACTTCAAAACATGTCGATTTTGAAATTTCTGGGACTAAAGACCGAAGAGGACGTTTCTGAAGGAGCTGAGACCCAGACAGTGCGGAAAATCGCCGCCGAGCTTGATCGGCTTGAACCCGAACAGGCCCGATATCTAGCGGCCTTCGCTTACATTCTGAGCCGGGTCGCCCATGCCGACCTCAAAATAAGCGAGGATGAAACCCGCACGATGGAAAAGATTGTCGTCAAAATCGGGGGGCTTCCTCCCGAGCAGGCTGTTATGGTTGTGCAGATGGCAAAAACTCAGACGAAGTTGTTTGGAGCCACCGAAGACTACCTCGTCACCCGAGAATTTAATCGTCTAGCCAGCCGAGAGCAGAAACTGGCCTTGCTCGAATGTCTCTTTGCGGTTTCGGCTTCGGATGAATCGATTTCAACAATCGAAGATAGCGCTATCCGACAAATTGCTTCGGAACTGAAACTCGACCACGCCGATTTCATACGGATCCGCTCGATTTTCCGCGAACACCTCGCGGTGCTTAAAAGAACGAGCGACGGATAAAATCACCCCGACCGCCCCCCGACCAAGTTGACTATGAAGATGTGCATCCTTAGCCGCGAGTTTTTCGAGCGCCCGACATTGGACGTCGCTCGCGACCTGATCGGTAAACTCCTGGTGCATGAAGAGGACGGTCGGCGCCTGGTCGGGCGAATTGTGGAAACGGAGGCTTATCGAGAAGACGACCCTGCCTGCCATGCCTGGTACGAAATCAAAAGGCGCAGGAGCAAGTCAGGCGCAGGCTGGCGCGGAGAAGTCTTGCTGGGCGAACCCGGAATCGCCTACGTTTACCTGAATTACGGAATGTACTGGCTTCTCAACGTGGTGACGGAGCCGCCTGGAGTCGGGGCAGCAGTCCTCATCCGCGCGGTCCAACCGCTGGAAGGCATTGAGATCATGCGAGCGCGCCGCCCAGTGAAAACCGACAGGGATTTGACGAATGGGCCGGGCAAATTCACCCTGGCTTTCGGCATCGATGACCGCCACCACCGCCGACCGTTGACCGAACCGCCCTTGTTTTTGGCCGCCGACTGCCCGGAACCCGACCTCCCAATCGCGGTCTCCCGGAGGATCGGAATCGTGCGGGGTGCGGAACTGCCGTGGCGGTTCTACGTGCCTGGGAATCCGTGGGTATCTGGAAAGAAGAGTCTCAACGACAACAAGGACCGGCAATGATCTTCCTTGCGGTCCCTGGGATTCTTCGAGACCCCGGCAGTTTCACCGGATAAGTCCTTCCTGCCCGTAGTAAAAAACCCCTGCCACGGCCCCGGTCAACAGCGTGGCCAGAGTTGCTGCCCACAGAGATCGCCAGCTCAAAGATGCGAGATCGTCCCGTCGTGTGGGTGCGAGCGCCGAGATG
>DAOTAI010000364.1:0-5240 GCA_035593865.1 Acidobacteriota bacterium | reverse complement strand
GCGGTCAGATATCAACAGTTGACCGCTGGGCAACTACCCGGCTAAAGCCGGTACTGCGGAACAGAGGGTGCCTCCTGGTCGTTCTGTCGCTCGAGCCGCGGAGACTTGGGACACTACAGATCAATCCTTGCAACTACGTTAATTTCCTCCCCGCATGATGCCAATGCCAAGCAGGGTATAATCATTTTGGACTCATGAAGATCGCGGCAATTTCCACTCTAATTTACGGATTTCTGGTGCTGGCCGGCGGCGTTTTCGGCTACCTCCAGGCCAAGAGCGTCCCCTCCCTGATTGCTGGGACTATCTGCGGCGTGTTGATCCTCGTGGCAGGCGGCTACATGTGGGCCGGGAGTATTCCCGCCGCATATGTGGCGGGAGCTCTGGCTCTCTTGCTGGCCCTGTTCTTCGCCTATCGACTCACGTCCACAGGCAAGTTCATGCCGGGAGGCATGATGCTGGCCCTTAGTTTCGTCGCGGTGGTGATTCTCGTGTGGGGCGTTTTCAACAGTCTCAGGCAGTGAAGCCACGCCTCACGATTCTGCCGGGTACACGACCACGCGGCGGTACGGCGGCTTCCCCTTGCTTTCTGAGGTTAGCCCGTGACTGTAGACCAGCTCGTGTTGAAGCCGACGAATGTAAGCGTTCTGTGGAGAAAGCTCCACCGGGGCAATACTCCGTTGAACTCGAACAACAGCGTCTTCAGCCTCGTGCAGCGCCTCCTCGGCCGACGTCGCCTTCCACGCTTCTTCGCCCTCTGACGTCACTCCAAAATAGTCAACGAGGAAGCTCCTGATCTGGCTGGATGTGTTGCTCTTGATCGTTCTGAAGTCAACTCCGTCATCGAGCGCTTCTTGGAGCTTCTTCGGTTCCCTCTTGCGTTGGGCCTTGAGACTCAGAACCACGTCCGCGTGGATCGGCTGATCGGCCAGGCGGGCCGGCACCCTGAGTTCGCGGATCGATTTCTCAAGCCGGATCCGGCTGACCCCAATCGGATAAATTCGGGTTATACCAGGGCGCGACCGTTTGCCCACCTTACGATCTTTTTCCTCCGAAGCGCGTTCCTCGGCGCCAGAATCGTCCGTCTCTTCGGTTTTGGACAAGCGCTTGTCAGACGGGGGTTCTACCTGATATCCCCCATCCGAAGTCCGAACCCGGTGTTCGGGGCGCAACGGGAATCCGGAAAGGAACCGGTCGACGACGCGGGAAATGTCGTGATAAATCGCCAGTCGATTGCGGTCATGAATCTCCACGAGGATGTCAAAAGTCGGCGGCGCCTTGCGCTCCAGCACACTCTTGCGCGTGCCGCGACGTCGAGCCTCCTCATCGGACAGGGTGACGACCTGGACCCCGCCCACAAGGTCCGAAAGCGTTGGATTGGACAACAGATTATCCAGATTGATTCCATGCGCCGTGGCCACAAGTTGCACGCCGCGCTCCGCTATGGTTCGAGCCGCGAGCGCCTCGGCCAACGTCCCAATTTCGTCAATAACGATCACCTCAGGCATGTGGTTCTCAACCGCCTCGATCATGACCTGATGCTGAAGCTCTGGCGACGGGACCTGCATCCGCCGAGCGCTCCCGATGCCCGGGTGGGGCACATCTCCGTCTCCGGCGATCTCATTCGAAGTGTCAACCACGATGACACGCTTCTTGAAATCGTCGGCCAGCACGCGCGCCGCTTCGCGCAGCAGCGTCGTCTTCCCGACCCCGGGAGGTCCAAGCAGGAGTATGCTCTTTCCCGTTTCGATGACATCCCTGATGATGTCGACGGTTCCCGTGACCGCTCGACCGACTCGGCAAGTCAGGCCGATAACCTGTTGCCGGCGGTTTCGGATCGCGCTGATTCTGTGCAGCGTCCTCTCAATCCCCGACCGCTTGTCGCCGGTGAACGAACCAACCCGTTTCACCACGTACTCAAGGTCTTCGGGCGTCACTTCGATGTCTGTCAGTAAAACGTCCTTGCCAAAGAACCGGGCGTCAGCCAGACGACCCAGGTCCATTACAACCTCGATCAGGTTCTCCAGCTCTGGCTCCTTACGCAGCGCTGCGGCTATACGCTCAGGAAGCACCTCGAGCAGCAGGGAGAGATCATCAATGACCTCCCGCTCACCTTTCCTTTTGCGCCGAGTTGCTTTCTTGGGCTTGGTCTGCTCCTCTGGTTCTGGAACCATTTCCTTTGTTTCTCTCATGACAACCTCACCGCTTTTCACACGTCGTTTGCGTCAAAAGCGGTCTAAAAGTACCTCTCTATTAACGTCCGCCCGTTATTCTTGCACAGGCGGCTCAACGAGTAAGATGTCTTTAGAGAGACAGAGTATCAGGGTCGGCACACCGGGAGAATCCGGCCCCTTCTACACCTTCCGCAATTGATCTTCGTCCATACCAAAATGATGACCTATTTCGTGAAGAATGGTATCCCGGATCTGCTTCCGGATTTCGGCCTCGCTCCTGCAGACAGCTTCGATGTTGCTTTTGTAAAGGTAGATGATGTCAGGCATTTGAACAGCCAGGACCGACCGCTCAGTCAATGGAACTCCCTGGTAAAGACCAAGCAGAAGGTGACGCGGCGAAGTCCGAAACCGCCGCTGGATCTCTGGAGAGGGAAGATCCTCGACCACGACCTCGACGTTATCCAGGTATTGAGCGAACTCATCCGGGAATTGGTCCAGCGCCTCCGCGACCAGCTCGCGAAAGCGCGCCATTGAGATCTTCATAAGCTAACTGGCAAGTTTACAGCGGCCAGAGAATCGGCACTAACACAAGCAGTATCCCTATCGCGGCGGCTGTCAGCGGAAAGCCAACCAGCACGAAATGACGGAATCGGTATTTCCCCGGACCATAGACAATCAGGCAGGACGGCTCCAGCGGGGTGATAAAAGAAAGTGATGCCGCCAGCGTCACTAGGATAGCGAAGGAGCGCGGATCGACTCCGAGCTGTGCCGCTGTATTGAGCGCCACCGGGAGAACCACGAGGGCGGCTGAAGCGTTGGACATCGGCTGCGTCAAGACGATGGTTAGAATGACAAACCCCAGCATGATGGGGAAGATGCCCCAGGGCGCCAGCCAGGATACGATTGCCGCGGCCGCGTATTTTGCCGCCCCGGTCTGGTCCATCGCGAATCCAAACGACGTCATGCCCCCGATGAGGATGAGCAGACGCCAGTCGATGTAATTGTACGCCTCCTCGGCGGTGATGCATTTCGTGAGAATTACAACCAAAGTGGCGCCCAGAAAAGCCAGAGAAAGCGGCACGACCTCGAAACCGCCGAGGAAAACGGCCAGGCCCAGGGCGGCAACCGCGTAAATGCCCTTTCTGCGTCGAAAAGGCACATGGTGCATTTCCTCCAGGATCCACAGGTCTGGATTTCCGACCAGGCTGTCGAATTGCTCAACCCGGCCCTGCAGCAGCAGGACATCTCCGACTCTTAACGGAATCGTACCAAGCTTTTCGGCAACACCATGGCCCTTCCGGTAAATCGCCAGGGCGGTAACCCCAAAGCGGTTCCGGAAGTCCACTTCCTTAATGGTTCTTCCGACCAGGACCGATTGCGGCATGACAATAGCTTCCACAATCTTAATGGTGCTGGTGATCAGGTCCTTGTCTCCCAACTTAACGTCTGCCTTGATTTCCAACCCCTTGATCTCCTTGATGAGCAAGAGGTTTTGACGGGCGGCGTTGACGATCAGGACATCTCCTTCTTCCAGGACCGTGTCGGATTCGGCGTAGGTCTTTTGCTTGCGACGTATCACTTCCAGAACCGTGATGCCTTTGTCCGTAAGCCCGGAATCCCGCAACCGCTTCCCCGCCAACGATGAACCCCGAGTGATGACGATTTCAGACAAATATTCTTTGATCTCATACTCCTCGGTAAGGGTCGCTTCTTTGACGCTGGGCAACAACCGGTGTCCGAAAAGAACCATGTAAACAATCCCCAGTAAACACGCGGTAGCACCGACCGGCAGGAACTCGAACAGGGTAAAGGGTTGAAAGCCAGACCGGGCAAGGAAGCCGCTGGCCGCAACATTCGTCGAGGTTCCGACCAACGTGCAGGTCCCCCCGAGTATCGACGCAAACGACAAGGGTATTAGCAGCTTGCTCGGACTTATTTTGCTCTTGCGGCAGACGGCGAGAACCGCGGGGAGGAAAACAGCCGTCGTTGTGGTGTTGTTCATGAAAGCGGAGGTAACGCACGTCAGTAGCATCATGAAAACCAGAATCCGGTTAAAGCTGGTTCCGCCCAGCTTCCAGATGATGTCGCCGAGCCCATCCATTACTCCGGTTTGAAGAAAGGCGCCGGACAGTACGAAAACCGAGGCCAGAATAATGATTATGTCGTTGGAAAAACCCGAAAAGGCATCGGCGGGGGTCAATATCCCTGTCAAGACAAGTACGAACAACAATAGCAGGGTCACCACATCCACGGAAAGCCATTCGAGGAAGAAAAGAACCACAGTGAACAGGAGCATCGCGAAGACGAGACCGATTTCCCACGTCATCTGTTCCACGTTAATGAAAACAGGGAAAATCAACAAGCGCCGGCAGCCCGAGGTACTAGTGGACGAAGTGGACCAAGTGGACCAAGTGGACCAAGTGGACCGATTGGAGAATCTGCGGCCTCCGCTTCGTCCACTGGGTCTACTTGGTCCACTTCGTCCACTTAATCAAGTTCCACCTTTCGCCTTCGATCCCTAGCAGATACAATACCGGCCCATGGCAAGAACGATAGGCATCCTTACAGGTGGCGGAGATGTTCCCGGTTTGAATCCCTGCATAAAAGCAGCGGCCATGAGAGCGATTGAACATGGCGATCGGGTTTTGGGGATACGACGAGGGTGGGGAGGACTGGTGAATTACAACCCGGACGATCCTGAATCAGCAAGCAGCTGTATTCTGCCTCTCGGCCTGGACGTAATCCGCACGATAGACAGGAGTGGCGGGACTTTCCTGCACAGCTCACGCATCAATCCGGCTCAGTTGCCTCTCCCCGACTTACCGCTTTTCCTGCGATCCGCATATTCAGATTCCGGCCCGTTCGTCGACGTGACCCCCCATATTTTACGGAGCCTGGAGCATCTTAAGATCGACGCCCTGGTAGCTATAGGAGGAGGGGAAACCCTGGAGTACAGCTTGCGAATGCACCGTGAGGGCATCCCTGTGGTTGCCATCCCCCAGACCATGGACAACGATGTCTTCGGCACTGACTACTGTATCGGTTATTCAACGGCCGTCAGCCGGAGCG
>DAOTAI010000363.1:0-5259 GCA_035593865.1 Acidobacteriota bacterium | reverse complement strand
GACCGCCTGCCTGATCCAGGATCGTATCGGCGCCAAAAATGCCTGGGGTTTCGATCTTTCCGGCGCGTGTTCCGGCTTTCTTTACGCATTAATGACGGGCGCTCAGTTCATTGAGACAGGTCGACACAAGAAGGTACTGGTGGTTGGTGCGGACATCATGAGCTCGATTATAGACTTCCAGGACCGCGCGACCTGCGTGCTCTTTGGGGACGGTGCCGGAGCGGCTGTTCTCGAGCCGACCGCGGACGGTGACGGTATATTGGATGCCATTCTCTGCGCCGACGGCTCCGGCGGAACCTACCTGTACATGCCGGCCGGGGGGAGTCGACGCCCTGCCAGTCATGAAACCGTCGAGAAGAGAATGCACTACGTTCATCAGGACGGCAAAAGTGTTTTCAAGTTTGCTGTCAGGCTTATGGCCGACGTTTCAGCCGAACTGCTTAATCGCAACGGTTTTGGGCCCGCTGATGTGAAGCTTTATGTCCCTCATCAGGCCAACCTGCGAATTATTAACGCGGCCAGAGAAAGACTGAATTTAAGAGAAGACCAGGTTGCCGTGAACATCGACCGATACGCGAATACGACCAGCGCGACAATCCCCAGCTGTCTGGCCGAGGCGCAGGCGTGTGGCAAGCTCAGCAAAGGAGACCTGGTCGTACTTGCCAGCTTCGGCGCTGGATTCACCTGGGGCAGCGTCCTGCTGCGATGGGGAATATAGCGAGGCTTCGCGAATCCGCAGGGCGTCAGCAGGCCTGTTGGGCTTCGAAGAGCGTCCGGAAGTATTTCATCACCCGGATCGGATCGGAAGTTTCCGGGATTTCCGCCAGGCAGAAGCCTTGGTAGTCGATCCCTCGGAGCATCTGAAAGAGCTCCGAATACGGATAATCCTCGTAGAGATCCCTCATGTGGACCAGGCCTATTCGATCCTTCACGATCTCGAAATTCGTCCTGATGCCGCCGTCCTCCAGGTCCTGTGGGTTACAGTTCCAGCAGATCCGGAAATTCGGGTGAGTGGCGAACTGCATGATCTTCTTGATCCGCGGGAAACGAGCTGTCTCCCGCCCGTGCACCTCAAGTCGAATTGGCACGCCGTAATCCGCACCAAAGGCGGCGCATTCGTTGAGCGCGCGACCGATCTGCTCCAGTGTCTGGTCTTCCGGGACTTCGGGGACAAGCCCGTTAGGCCTTACTTTCACTCCACCGGCGCCGACGTCCTTGGCCAGCTTCACCCAGGCCTTGGTCTCCTCAATGTTCTTCTTCACAACCGCCGGGTCCGCCGAATGATACTCGCAGGTCGTTCCTAAACCGACCAGCGTGACAGGGGAATCAGCAAATCTTTTCCTGACCTCCTCCCGCTTGGCGGCCGGCAGTGAAATTTCGACACCGTGGGCGTGGGTGGTGCGGAGTTCGACTCCCTGAAAGCCGGTTTCCGTGCAGTTCTTTATGATGGTCTCGATATCCCAGCTGCGAGCTAGGTTGTAGGTGACGGTACCAAGTTTCAGGCCGCGACCCGCCCTGGGCTTGGCGCCAGCCTGTCCGCTCGTTGCGCCGGCGGTCAAAGCCAGCGCCCCCGTTCCAACCGACCCGGCAATAAATGTTCTCCTGTTCATGCCGCTCCCCTTACTGCCTCTGAGATATTACGGGTTTGAATAGTTCTCGACTAATAGTCATCAAAATCCCCGCGACGCGGTGCCGGCTTTCGGGCGAACAGAAACTCCAAGCCGGATCGAATCCCCTTGAAAAACGCGGAAATCTCAATGGCGGGGCGAAGGATATCACGCTTTATAACGTCAGTCGTCTCTTCAAACTTCTTCACCGTATCAGTTACCACATAGTCCACTTTGGAAGCCTGGTCTCGCCCGATCTGGACCATCTCTTGAACGAACAGATCCAGATCGCCCGCGCGAGACTTGACAATGGAAGAGATCTCTTGAAAAGTGGCGCCAACTTCTTCCGCCATCTTACCCAGCGGTTGCAGGCTGTCGGCGGTAGCCTTCAGCCTCGCGGAAATTTCCTGGATATCCTTTTGAATGCTTTCGGACTGGGCGTTCAGTCTCTTCGAGGTTTCCCGCACCGCTCCAAAGGCCCGCCACATGGCTATGCTTTGAAGCACAAAAGCAAGGCACGCCAATCCGACGAATACAACGAGCAGCGTATCGAGCACGAGCTTCTCCGTTTCCAAAGAAGTGGTTTCAGACGTAATTAACGGAATCGAACCCTATGATTCCTGCTTCCGTTTCTCGTCCTCGTATACCTCCTTCCCCGACTCAAACGCCGCACTGATTTGTTCGCGCTGTCGCGAAATCATCTCGCGCCCCTTCTCAAGCGTCTGCGAAACCTTGTCCGAAACCTCGCGCGATCTTTCCGCGATCGCCTCTCGGCCATGCCGGGCTTTCTCGCCTAAAACAGCCGTCCCCTCGCGATATTTGGTCCCCAGAAAGGCCCGGGTTTCCTCTCCTGTTTTCGGAGCGAGCAACAGGCCTATAGCCGCGCCCACAAAACCACCTATGATGAAATACAAGAATTTCTCTCCACTGTTCGCCATATCTTCTGGTTCCTCCATGAAGTTAGGTTCAAGGGTATCACAAGTATACGGGCCGGGAAAGGCGGCTTAAGGCCCCCCGGCTCGCTGGATATAATAGGGGCCATGCAGCAAATACACCGGGCGCTAACGATCGCGGGATCCGACAGCGGTGGATGTGCGGGGATACAAGCGGATCTGAAGACTTTTGGAGCTCTCCGCGTACACGGTATGAGCGTGATTGTCTCCGTAACCGCTCAAGACACCACGCGGGTTTACCATACTGCCGACCTGCCACTGGAGAACATCGAACTTCAGATCAAGGCAGTCATGGAAGACATTGGCGCCGACGCCGTCAAGACAGGAATGCTTTCCTCCGCCTCTATTATTCAGCTGGTCGAGAAGAAAGTACGCGACTACAACGTGGAAAAACTCGTCGTTGACCCGGTCATGGTTAGTACGGGCGGCGATTCCTTGATACAGAGTGACGCAGTCGAAGTCCTGAAGCATTGCCTTCTTCCCCGTGCGCTGCTAGTGACGCCGAATCTGCCCGAAGCCCGGATTCTAAGCGGGATTGAGATTACCAACCAGCAGGAACTGCGCGAGGCAGCGATCGCGATTACGGCTCTCGGTCCGCGGGCCGTGGTTATCAAAGGCGGCCATCTCGAAAACGAAAACGAGGCAATCGACCTCTTTTACGACGGGCGCGACTTCCTCGAATTCCGCGCCTCCCGGATTCCGACCCGAAACACACACGGCAGCGGCTGTACCTACGCCTCAGCCATCACCGCTTTTCTGGCAAGAGGCCTCGAGCTGGAACTGGCAGTGGGACGAGCAAAAGAATACGTGTCCGGAGCGATCAAACACTCTTATCCTCTAGGACGGGGAAACGGTCCCTTAGGGCATTTTTATCGATTCTGGTAGGAGTGGTTGCGAGCTGCCGAGGACAATCCCGAAGGCAGCCCCTTGAACGGAATAAGCATTCAGATACGCCCCTCTGGTGTCAGCGGGGCAGGCGGCGGACCAAATCGAGTGCCCACGAATACCGGTCAAGCTCGGAGCCGGGAGCGGGCCGGGAGAGCACGGCGGTTGAGTGACGCGTTTTTCAGCGTTGTATCGAAACCCCGTGCTCTCCCGGTCCGCGGTCGAGGGGGAGGCAAAGGCGGCCCGAGCGGTTGAGCCGCAACGAGTTTCGACACGATTCGCACACAACGCGAATCACTCAACCGGCGCGCCTCGCCTCACCTGCCGCTCGCTAGCAGACCCGAAAGGGTCGAAATACGAAAAGCGAACGTTCTCCTACAAACGGGCGTGAGTCAGAGGAAATTTGTTCGAATTAAGGCCCGCCTGAAGGCTGTACTACAAACCTTCCTTTACTCGCCAGCGAACTCGATTTCGCCATCATTAGCGATGAGCGCATCCAGGACGGGAGAAGACTTGACGGCCGCGGCCGCGCGAAGATATTCCAGGATGGCTGGTCTGTCCATCGGGAGGTCCAACCTTTTCCCTTCATGCAAGACCTGAAAGCGTCCGTTTTCGATGATCAGGCAGGCCAACGGACCGCCGTAACTCTCCGACAAACCAACATCGATCAATATCACCTTGCCCCCAAAACGCGGCAGAACGGCAGCCCTCGTCGGAGTGTGAGCCACCACTAAGTGATCAACATCATGCCGCTTCAAGAGATCTTCGAGGAGGCCCGACAACTCGTCCTCCGGCGCTTGCGCCAGGCCTCGAAACCAAAACGGGCCTTCCTCGTCCATGACAATCCCGTTCTCCAGCTTCGAAAAGTCGGTCAACTCCTCGCGCACCCTCTTGTTGATGTCTTGGAGTGACCAAGAGGCGTACTTGGGACCAAGGCCGCCGTGCAGGAACAAAATCCGGTTAATGCGGACGACCGCGTCTTTCTGGCGCAACCACTTCCCGTACTTGCCGTTGCGGCCGAAATTCTGGCGATGCTCGACCCATCCCAAAGGGTGGTCCCGGAACCACTTTTCACGAGTCTGCTCGGGCTCCTCTTGACCCTTGGGCGCGGCCGACTGCTTGACATACGCCTCATAAAACGCCTCGCGCAGTTCCGCCGATCTGGGACCGGCAAAAGCAGCATACTCGCCTTCGGAGACGTACCGCAGATCCCCGTAGAGATTCATTGCCTCGTGATTCCCCAGCAAAACGTGAACTCGCCCCCCTGCTTTTGGGGCCTGCTTTTCCAGACTCATTAACAGGTCCATGATTGCTCGGGAATGGTCGCCGCGATCAACAATGTCCCCGGTCTGAACCAAGTGGGTCTTGCCGCCTGACCATCGTTTTTTGTCGTCGATCAGACCGGCAGTTTTGAGCAACGCTACGAAGCGATCAAAATCGCCATGGACGTCACCAATTGCTACGATACGGTTGACGTCCGAAAACCTGTCTTCCCTGCCGAAGAGGGCTGCACAAAGAAGAACGAAAGGGAGGAAAGATATCAAACGTCGTCGTGATACAACTTCCAAGTATTCAAACCCCCGCTGAGATTCGCTGCGTTGAATCCATTTTGCCTCAAGATGCGCTCGGCAAGATAGCCGCGCAATCCTACTCGGCAAGTCGTTACGATGAGTCGGTCCTTGGGCAGCTCGCTCAGGCGGGCTCTTAAATGTCCCAGAGGGATCATCTCGGCCCCCGGAATCACTCCTTCGGACACCTCTGAAGGCTCACGCACGTCGAGTATAAAGGCGCTTTCGGGAATGGCGTCAGGGTAG
>DAOTAI010000362.1:0-5271 GCA_035593865.1 Acidobacteriota bacterium | reverse complement strand
CCGGCAAATTCAGCCACCGGCATTATTTCGAGCAGTGTCACCCCGGTCTCGGCTATTGCCGGCAATTGCCTGATCGCGCCGTCCCAGTTGCCTTCGGCGGTGTAAGTACCGATGTGCATCTCATATATCACTTGGCCGCGCGCGGTTACTCCCTTCCATTCCTGGTCGGTCCAGCGGAAAAGCGCTGGATCAACGACTTGTGAAGGACCTGTGATTCCTTGGGGCTGGCTCCGGCTGACCGGGTCGGCATACAAGTTCTCGCCGTCCAATCGAAACCAATAGCAGGCGCCGTCACTGGCGTTCTCGACGTACCCGGAAAAATACCCGCCCTTTTCCCGGGTAAGCGGAAAGGCACTCGGCTCGCTCTCCCTTCCGTTTCCGGCGCCTTCCTCCAGGACCACCTCTACCTTACGGCGTCTGGGCGCCCAAACGCGAAAGTGAACTCCTCCCTGTGGTTGCACTTCTGCCCCTATAGGCAGCCGTCGCCTGATCTTGGCTGTTTTCATTTCAAGAGTCCAACGAGTGGTCGCAAGAAGGGAACAACCTTAGAAAAATGATATCGTCCACCTCGCCCGAAAGGCAACAGAGGGGCCGCACTTGGTTCGCTCTGTCCGCTTCGTGGCCCTTGTCTTGCTTGGAAGCCGTCACTACCGAAAAGGAAAGGAGCTCTAAGGATGAACCGCGATACCATCCAGGGTAACTGGAAACAGATCAAGGGAAAACTGAAGGAAAAGTGGGGGAAATTCACCGACGACGATTTGGAGATGCTGGAAGGTAAAAGAGATCAGATCATAGGCAAACTGCAAGAGAAGTACGGATACACGCGAGAGCGAGCCGAGCAGGAGTACAACGAGTTCGAGGGCAGTCTCTATACCCCGACTACCAGGAAGTATTAACTTCCGGGTATTTTTTCCCCACTTCTGTTGGGGACTCCGTTATTCACCTGTGAAACGAAAGGCAGGAAAGAGAGATGGCAATTCAGCTTGAGCTGCAGGCGAATGACGCCCCGACAGTCGCTCGTCTGGCGGGCCTGCGATACGTGCCGGATACGAGGCCCGGCATTCGTCGCAGGCGCGCCGGAAATGGCTCATTCTATACTTTGCCTGATGGGTCAAGAGTGACGGATCGGGCCGAGTTGAAACGCATTCGAGGCCTGGTTATTCCGCCAGCCTGGAAAGACGTTTGGATTTCCCCTGATCCCCATTCTCACCTACAGGCGACTGGGAGAGATGCCAGAGGACGCAAGCAGTATCGCTACCATCCCGCGTGGCGGGCCATTCGAGACGAAACCAAATATCGTCGGTTGGCAGTTTTTGCGAGAGCGCTGCCAAAGATTCGGGCCCAGGTGGAAGCCGATCTAGCCCAGTCCGGTCTCTCTAAGAGAAAAGTGGTAGCCGCAGTGATCCGTCTGCTCGAAGAAACGCTCATGAGGGTTGGGAACGAGGAGTATGCCCGTTCCAACGGCTCCTACGGGTTAACAACACTGCGCGACAGGCATGTCAAGATCAAAGGCGCCTCGCTCCACTTCAAGTTCCGGGGCAAGTCGGGAGTTGAACACTGCGTCGGTGTTCGAGACCGGCGACTGAGCAAGATCGTCCGTCGGTGCCAGGAACTTCCGGGTTATGACCTCTTTCAATTTCTCAATGGCAACGGGGAGGCGACTCCAATAGACTCCGGCGATGTGAACGAGTATCTGCGGGAGGCCTCCGGGGAGGATTACACCGCCAAGGACTTCCGAACGTGGGCCGGCACTCTCGCTGCGGCACTGGCACTGCGGAGCTATCCTCCGCCAACCTCCGCGACTGAGGGGAAGAAGAATGTCGTCGCTGTTGTAAGAGAAGTTGCGAAAAAACTGGGGAATAAACCGGCAACCTGCCGCAAGTTCTACATTCATCCCGCGGCCATCGACGCTTACCTGAATGGGTCACTCAGCCAGTTGATGATTCCAATCGCGTCACAGGTCATCAAAAACTCGCCGCATTCTTTGACAGCGGATGAAATGTCCCTGGTCGAGATGCTTGAAAAGCAGGCCGCCGCGACCGCGGAATAGGTGACGAAAACCGTCAATACTTCTGCAGCAGTGTCAGCATTTCCCGGTGAAGTTTGTGACCATACCAGTCCTCGTACTCAACATCTGCTCTGTCGGAGTCGAGGATTCCGAACCTGCTGGCGCCGATGAAATCCCACAAGGCATAGCCGATGCCGAGATCCTTACATATTTCGAGCACGTCGGTCAGCCAGGCACGGAAAACCGGCCAGGGAAGATGGTTCGAGCCGCCTGTCTCGCCCATGTGAACTCCGATCCCCTGTTCAATCAGCCGTTTCCATGGTGTATAGAACTCGTCCATGCGTTTGCGATCCCAAATGTATCCCGCATCGTCTAGCGCGCCGGGCCACTTGGGTTCCGGCCACTCGGTCTTGTCCCGCATCCAACTGACTTTGTAGTGGCTGATATTGCCGGGGATATAGCAATGAACACTCTGATCTATTCCCAGGGGAATGATCTCCGGCACACAGAGGTTCCCGGCGCCTGCGCCATCGGCGATTATGATTCTTTCGGGACTGACGGCACGAATAGCCGCTACGGCAGGGGCGATCCGGTTCTTGTAGACCTCCCCATTAAAGTCATCGTTGGGCCAGGGGGCTTCGTTTAACAGATTGAAGCTGATTTTCTCCTTAGCCACGCCTTTGTAGCGACGCGCGAACAACTCCCAATGGAAAGCAAACGCGTCCACGGCCGCCTGATCACGCCAGAGTATAAAGGGTTCGGTGGTATCCTTCGTGAGGCCGATGTAGTAGCCCGGGGCGCGGTGAAAGCACAGGCTTACGTGAATCCCGTACTTGTCGCCGTACGTAATCGCCTTGTCAACTAGTTCGAGCCCGCCTTCGTCAACCTCGTAAACATCCTTCTCCTGAATGGGCTCGCTCTCTCTTGGCTTCTTTTTAAGCCAGGCGCGATACGTCATCGGCATTCGGACGAAGTCAAAACCCCAATCCGAAATCCACTTGAAGTGGTCCTCCTGGGGTTCGCGAAGTCCGCGGTTAACCCGGTAAAGATACTGCAGGTTGAAGCCCCTCCACTTTGGGAGTCGATTTGCGGCCTGAGTGACGGCAAGCTGCGATTTCGCTTGTGCTGCGGCTGGCTGGCCAGTACTGGTAAGAGCGATGCCCGACCCGGCCGCTACTTTGAGAAAATCTCTGCGACTTGTATTGTCCATGTCGATCGAAAGACTAGACAGACCAGAACGTTCCGTCAAGCATAAGTGGAGTTGTTCCCGGGTACTCGCCAAGCCAACGTTAGTACCTGCGTTCAGCGAACAGCTAGAAGCCAGAAGCGAACAGCCGGAAGCCAGAAGCAAGAAGCCAGAAGCCAGAAGGGGTTGGGTGGGGAGGCGGTGAGTCTTTGAGAAGCCAGAAGCCAAGAGCCAAAAGCTAAAGACATCTTCTGGCTCCTGGCTTCTGGCTTCTCGAAGACTCACCGCCTCCACCCAACCCCTTCTGGCTTCCGGCTGTTCGCTTTCGGCTCCCCGACAGGCGGAGGGCGTTCGAAGTCGATCCGCTCTATATCGTCCCACGGTACAAATTCAGCATGCTGTTCCTCGACGAAGACGAGCATGCCGCGATTCGCGTCGCTGAGGTCTCCGCGCCTTTCGAGGCTCAGCTCCTCGCCGCTCACAAGAATCAGGCTGGCACTGTCGCCGTCGTGGTTTTCCGGGCTCGACAGCCGGAGCGAAGTGATCAAGCCGAAGGGAATGAAGTAGTCCACGCCCTGTAAGGGAGCGTCAAGGGTATCGGTCGTCTCGCTTTCATCAAGATCGTAGACCAGCCTTCCGGCCAGCCGGCGCCCTTGGCGGGTGGTGACGGTTCCGGTCAATGGATAACCCGGAGGGAAGTCGCTGTACACGGGACCGCTGCCGGCCAAACCAGCGCCCTCCTCATTGAAATCGACGCGCTCAAAGACATCCCAGGAGATCAACACGCGGCCATAGCGCGGGTCGTCGACGTAGATCCCCTGGTTGTGCCGGCCGGTATCGCTGGTGCCGGAGAGCACGATCTCACGGCCGTCCCGCAGGGTGATCCGGGAACTGGTGCGTGATTCTCCTGCGATGGAGCGGATGGTGTCGAAGCGTATGCGAATGTGGTCGTCGCCCGCGCGACCGGAGAGTTCATCGCTGCCAATGCCCTTGGCACGATTCCACTGAACGAAGCCGGTGAATTCCCCGTGCTGCGTTTGCACGGTGCCGTACAGACGGTCAAGAGCCGCACTTGACCGCTCGGGCTGCAGCAACTCGATGGACCGAATCCAGAGGCTGTTTATATCCACGACGCCTCGCTTGCTATCCCATACTCGGACGCCGTCATCGAAGTCGCTGGCATCGGAACGGTTCAGGTCAATCACCGTCCCGCTCTTGAGAGTCACCCGTACCCGCGTGACGCCAACAGCCTCGATTCGAGTGATGTCCCCAAAGCGCACCATAAATAGCCGGCGAAGGTCGGTCTGGCGCTCCCAGGACCCAATCTTGATCCCAAAGACCTTGATGCTGCGCCCTTGCGTAGAGAGCTGCTCAGGTGGCAGATATGCGGCCCACCGATTTTCGACCCTGACGCCGTTGAAGTGATCGTCCCAGAACGCCTCCTGGTCGCTTCCCCAGCGCAACCGGCCCTCGTAGGTCTGGCCCGCAACAGTGACAACCCGGCCATAAAGGAAACTCGGATGGGCCTCAACCGCCGGCGCCGGGCGGAGCGAGGTCACGTCTCCCCGATCGGAACTACGATCGAGCACCCAGTAGCCGGCGATGAGGCCGAGGAGAACAAACACGGCGGCAAACGCCAATCCAGCAAACGTGGTCTTCGTCATACGTATCCTTTGTTACATGCAACAAGCGGCCCAAGACCAGCCGAATCTTGCTTTTGTAACCTCATTTCCATCTTACTTGGCAAGTCCAATCTGCCGGCTGCTTAACTGTATTGACTCGCGGAACGGAGAGTCTGCGCATGCCGGTTAAGCTCGGAGGGGTGAGCGGGCCGGGAGAGCACGGCGGTTGGTTGCCGCGTTTTTGCGGTGTATCGAAACCCTGGTGGTTGAGTGATTCGCGTTTTGTGCGAATTGTATCGAAACCCCGTGCTCTCCTTGGCGCGCGGTCGAGGGAGAGTCGAAGGCGGTCCGAGCGGTTGAGGCGTGGCGCGGGGTTTCGGTACAACGCGCCCACAAGGCAGGCGCGTCACTCAACCACCAGGGTTTCGATACAACTCGCCACAAAACGGCGAGTC
>DAOTAI010000361.1:0-5292 GCA_035593865.1 Acidobacteriota bacterium | reverse complement strand
GGGGCGCGGCTTCCTTTTCTGCAAGGCTATTCGAAGAGGATCAAGCACCAAACGTCGACGCTCAACTCCAGGCACGGGACGTGTACGCCGGGAACGAACAGGTAGGGGATATCCGCGCAGGCATCAAGGTCGGGCGAGGACGAATCGAGCTGGATAACGTTCGAATTGAAGCACCGGACTTCCGAGCCTCACTGACCGCAAGACTGAGAACTTCTGAGGAATCTTCCGAACTGAACCGAGTGGACCTGCGACTGCGCGATCTTCCGATAGAGCGATTTCTGCCATTCATTCGTCCGGGCCTTCCTGTTAGCGGTATAGCCTCCGGGAACGTGTCCTTCCACGAAGAGGCCAGGAATCGTTATCAGGGTGGCGGCGAAATGCGGGTGCGACGAGCACAGGCGTACGGAGAAAATCTGGGACTGATCCGGGGAGAAATTCAATTCCAGGGCAACCAAGTGCTGCTCGACGGACTTGAGGCTGTAGTCGCCGGGGGAACCATTTCAGGGCAAGCTGCTCTCAACTTGGATAACCGGTCGGCGAAGCTGAATGTCCGGGGCGCCAGCCTGGAGCTGCAATCCATTGAGGCGGTTCGAAGTCGGGCGCCGGTATCCGGAACGGTGGACTTCAGCGTTCAGGGAGAGGGAAGCCTGGAACATCCGGACTTCGAGGTTCATGCCACCGCGCCGACACTGACCATAAAGGAATATCAACTTGACAAAGTGCAGCTATCAGCCAATGTCGAAGGCCGGCAAGCCGCGTTCCGCGTGCAGAACCTCTTCCAGGAAAAGCCGTTTCTTGTCACCGGGAAGGTGAGCGTAGACCAGCCCTACACGATCGAAGCCGATTTGGACCTCGACCAGGTGCCCCTGGAGCCTTATATTGCCCTGCTGGGACGAGACCTCCCCAGGCTTACCGGCTTTGTCAACGGAACACTAAACGTTCACGGCCCCCTCGCACGTCCCGAGGAGCTCACTGGCCAGGCTGAGCTGTCTTTGCTCCAGTTGGAGGCAGGCGACTTTCAGGTCCGGAATACCCAGCCTCTGCGACCCTCTTACACGGCGGGTGTTCTTCACATCCCGGCGGTGACGTTTCGCGGACCGGATACGGATTTCACAGTCGAAGGGGATATCACTCTGAAAGACCGCCAAGCCATGACGATCAAAGCCGACGGCAGCGTGAACCTGGCATTGCTTGGGGGATTTATGCCGGAAGGGACGGCCGGCGGGCAAGTTCAGTTGAATACCGTCGTGACCGGCACCCTCTCGACTCCCCGGATTGTCGGAACCGCCGTGCTTCGTGACGGCCTTGTGACTCACCCCAGTCTGCCAACCGGGTTTTTCGATGCCGAAGGCGATTTCAAGTTTACGGCGAACCAGGTTTCTATCGACCGATTCAGCGCACGGACGACCTACGGCGTCATAAATACCGAGGGCGGGGTATTCCTCGAGGGTTTTCGGCCGACTCGCTGGCAAGTGAATATCGTAGGATCGGGCCTTCGGATTGAATATCCCAGCAACGTCATCTCCGTCGTCGACGTCGACCTGGACGCTCTAAAGAACGAGCGCTCACAACTGATCTCCGGCGCGGTCTACATCCGATCAGCCGAGTACAACGAGACGGTTTCCATCCCGGCGATTATCCTTGCCGTCACTGGACCCGAGGCGGAAAGGATTCAACCGGCCGAAGAGGCCGCGGCATCGGAACGAACGCAACTCAATATCTCGGTTGAGGCTTATCAAAGCATCAGGGTCAACAACAATCTGGCCCAGATAGTGGCCAGCGGTGATTTCACCATCCGCGGCACGCTCCAGAACCCGGTGATCGTCGGCAGCGCCACCATCGATGAGGGGCGGTTAACCCTGGAGAACAATGAATTTGAAATCACCCGTGGCACTGTCACTTTCAATAATCCCCGCAGGACTCATCCCAACCTTAATTTCGAAGCCTCGACCGAGAAGCTGGAGCACATTATTACTATCGGGGTCCGTGGTCCTGTAGAGCGCCTGAACATGTCGGTGCGATCGGAGCCTCCGCTGCCGACGTCGACGATTGTTAGCCTGCTCGCTCTTAACCAGACGCAGGAAGAAAGCGGGTTTGGAGGAACGACCCAGCGCCCGGCCGGTTCAGTGGCAAGCGCATTACTTCTAAAGGGCTTCGGGGAAACGATCGAAACCAGGGCCAGCCAGCTCTTTGGTTTTGAGAAGTTTTCGATTGATCCTTTCTTTTATGCTGGAAGCAGCGATCCTGGGGCTCGCGTTACTCTCGGAAAACAACTGACACGTGATTTGACCATCACTTACCAAACGGTTCTCGGCAACCCGGAGCAAGAGCAATTCGTGAGCGTCGAATACAAACTGACGGACTGGCTGACGGCTATTGGAACGCGAGAAGAAAACGGCTCGCTCGCAATTGATTTCAAGTTTCGAACAAGATTTTAGGAATATTCGACTCTGAGACCAATGAATAAAACGCCAGTCACGAGTCGAATTTGCAATGTCGGTGTCATCTGGTGGCTCTGCCCACTGCTTTTGGCAGCCCTGTCTTTCGGACGTACGCTTTTTGCATCACAACTGGAGGAAGGTCTTGAAGGGAAGACCATTGCTGCAATCCAGTTGCTGAGCGACGGTCCTCTCACCCGGATATCGACTTCGGATCTCCTCGCCTTGGTCGGTTTAAGGGAAGGCCGCCCCTATTCCAGCTCTGAAGCTAAGCATGCGATTCAGCGGCTGTACTCGACTTCGCTCTTCCACAACGTTCTGATCGACGCCCGGCCAGTTGGTGAAGACTCGCTGAACCTGGACATCATCCTCGTTCGGCGGTTCCAGATTAAAGAGGTACGCTTTGCCGGCGACGTCGAACTTGAGCCCGAAGATCTTCGTCGAAACCTCCCCTTCCGTTCCGGAGACCCCTACAACCCGGAATTGATGGAAGAAACAGTCGCACGGCTGGAGGAGGTCTACCAGAACAATGGTTTCTACCAGGCGCGCATCGAGCCCGAATACGAGGTGGAGCCGGAGACTGCCCGACTGGCGATCAAATTCCAGATCGACGCCGGTAAACGGGCCGAGGTGGCAACGCTCGAATTTGACGTGGAAGGAGGAATCGATCCGGCAACACTTAAACCTTTGATAAAAACCCAAGTCGGTCGCCCCTATTCGGAAATCCAGATCGAACAGGATATCGCCCGGCTCGAGCGCCATTTCATCCGACAAGGTTACCTCAATCCGGACGTTTACGTGCGCGGCGGCACTGCCTATGACGCTTCCACCAACACCGTCTCCCTGGTCATCAGGGTTGTTCCGCGCGAGCGCTCAGAGCTGATTTTCGAGGGAATCGACCCTGACAGCAAAGTGCTCGAAAACCTCTCGCTATTCACCCAACGCGGCTCGACTCTTGCCCTACTGGAGGAAAGCATCGAGGCGCTCGAGAGGGCATTTCACAACGAAGGCTATTTTCTGGCCGGCGTAAGCTACGAAACCGTTGGAACTGAGGAAAACAGGCGCATTACCCTGCGCGTAAACAGAGGGAACAGATATCGAATCGCTCCGCCTCTATTCGAAGGAAACCAGACAGTTCCGGCGGACCGATTGCGAGGCATTCTCCAGATGCGGGAAGCGGGTGTTTTCTCTCGCGGCCGGTTTAGTGAACGAATGATGCGGGAGGATGCGGAGCGGATTGTTTCCTTTTATCAGCAACGGGGCTTCATGGAGGTTGAAGTAACGCCGGAAATTCGGGCCGATTTCCCTGACCTCGGGAAACTGACGGTGATGTTCAAGATCCAGGAAGGTCCTCAATACCTGGTTGAAAATGTTGAAATAACCGGATATCGCGAGGTCGATGAGAGTCTGCTGCGACGCGAGATCCAGCTGACTCAAGGACAACCTTTTTCCCCTGTCGCTATTGCCCAGGACCGCTCCAATATCCTGGCCGCTTACGAAAACATGGGGTATAGGGACACCGATCTGCAGTACGAACTAAGTTACCCGCAACCTGCCAGGGTTAACGTCAGGTATGTGATCAGCGAGGGGATGAAATGGTATGTCGACCATGTTGTACTGACCGGTTTGATTGAAACCAAACCTTCGGCGGTGAAGAACGAAATTGCACTCGCCCCAGGTCAACCCCTTTCTCTTCAGGGCATTCTGACAACCGAGACCAACCTGCACGATCTGGCTGTCTTCAACCGAGTGGAAGTCACCGAGGCCCCTTCCTTCGGAGATCCGAATCTCAGAAATGTAATTATTCGCGTGGAAGAGGCCAGGCGATACAGCCTTCTCTACGGTATCGGCTACAGTTCCTTTGAAGGCGTCCGGGGCACCTTCGGCGTCAGCAATTCAAACTTCCTGGGGATGGCCCGCACCTTGTCGTTCGGTTTGCGGGCGGGCCGCCAACGACAGCGTGCAAACCTTTCGTACACCCTTCCCCGGGTCTTCGGCTGGCAAATCCCGACGGTTCTCTCGACGGCCGTGGATAACGAGAAGGCCCTGACCGAGCAACGGCGTACCAGGCGAGCACTCCAGGGTCGGCCTTTCGACGCTTTTCGGCTTATCGGCTCGGCTCAGTCCGAGCGCCGCCTCAGCTTCCGGGAGTCTCTGTTTTTCCGGCTGAATTTCCAAAAAGTGAGCATCGACATCCCCCCGGGACTGGAAACGCCACTCCAGTTTTTTCGCGAAGAAGAAGAGCTGCGTATTTCAAGCCTCTCAGTCTCATATCTGAACGAGTCGAGGGATGATCCCCTTAACCCACGGTCCGGCTTCTTCCTGAGTGGCGAAGCCCTGCTCGCAACCAAAGTTATCGGCTCCGAGCGCCAGTACTTTCGGATTCTGAACCAGGCCCAGTACTACAAGGAGCTTTACCCAAGGGTCATCCTGGCCACTTCCCTGCGAATTGGCGCAATCCTTCCCTTCGGTAACAACGTCCCGCCAACGGTGGATAACCCGGTGCCGATTTCCGAACGATTTTTCTCGGGCGGTGCAACCACTTTGCGAGGACTTCCCCAGGATCTGGCCGGTCCGTTATTGCGCGACGAGGAGGGCAATATCATCCTTGTCGACGAATTCGGACGCAGCGATCCGGTCGAAGGGCGGCCTGTGCCGCTAGGCGGAAACGGTTTGGCAATCGGTAATGTCGAGTTGCGATTCCCGCTGTTCTGGTTCTTTTCCGGCGCTTTGTTCTACGACATCGGCAATGTTTTCCGCAGTATCACCGACGTCTCGCAAGCAGGCTGGAGTAATGCAATCGGCGTTGGCTGGCGGGCCAACACCCCGTTCGGGCCGGTCCGTTTCGATGTCG
>DAOTAI010000360.1:0-5307 GCA_035593865.1 Acidobacteriota bacterium | reverse complement strand
TTTACGTCTTGACAACGAGGGCCCTCATAGAAGGCGGAACTACAAACCCGGACTCGCGCCGGTTGATTGTCGTGTCTTTTATTATGGCCGGACACTCCAGCTCCAGAGTCCGACCACGATCAGTTTGCGCTGGGAAACCTACCGCACCACCCGGAACATCCGGTCCCAGCGGGTGCGTGTAAAGAAAAAGATCACCCGCTCAGCGTAAAGCTTGATGATCTCCGGCGGTGAAGTCTTGAGGTAGGCATCCCGATCATCCTCGTACGACCAGAAGACAATCAGCGGCCGTCCCACAATGTGATCGCGCGGCAGAAACCCGAAATACCTGCTGTCGGCGCTGTCGTCACGATTGTCTCCCATCATGAAGTAATGATCCGGAGGTATTTGGACAGGACCGAAATTATCCCGATGGCCTCCTCCGAACTGAAAAGGTGACGGATCGGCCGGATATGTGTGCGGATCGGAATGGATCTTATACGGCTCGTCGAGCGGTTGGCCGTTTATGTAAACGTTCTTTGACCGAATTTCAATGGTTTCTCCTGGCAACCCAATGGCGCGCTTGACGTACAGGACTTCGGGTTGTTTCGGAAACTTGAACACGATAATGTCACCGCGGCGGATTTCATGCTCGGGCGTCCACGGCGGGGCTGGTACGAAACCGTTTCTCACCGTGAACTTGTCGATGAGCAGGCGATCGCCCACGAGGATTGTCGGTTCCATCGAGGGTGTCGGCACGGTCATCGGGTGCACCACGTAAGTGGTGACAAACAGCGCGAAAATCGTCATGACCGCGGTCGTAACGTAGTATTCCCGCAGAGTACTGTGCTGCTGAGTTTCCTTCGGCTTGTCTGCTTGAGTTTCCTTCGGCTTGTCTGTCTTGGCTTTCTTCGAATCGGCCATTGCTTGCCCTAAAAGAGTCGTATTATAGCACCTCTGTTATTGACGATTAGGCATCGACGATTGACAATCGAGGGGAAAGGACAAGGGAGACGGTCATGAAAAGAAAAGACGAAAAACCGACGATCACTACTCCGTCAAACGCATTGTCGAGACGCCAGTTTGCCGCGCGGGCCGGCGCGGGAATACTCTCGGTCTCAGTGCTTGACTCTGGTGTCGTGCGCAGCTACGCCGCTAATTCCAGGGTGAGGCTGGGCGTAATCGGATGCGGCGGACGGGGCATCTGGATCGCCAAGCACTTCGCGCGTCATGGCGGCTATGAGATCGTTGCTGGCGCTGATTATTTCCAAGACCGGGTTGATGACTTCGGCGCTCAGCTCCAGGTGCCTGAGTCCCGAAGATTTGTTGGCCTGGCGGGTTACAAGCGTTTGCTGGAGAGTGGAGTGGATGCCGTCGCCATTGAGAGTCCGCCCTATTTTCACCCGGAACAGGCCGCTGCTGCTGTGGATGCTGGAAAACACGTGTACCTTGCCAAGCCCGTTGCCGTCGATGTTCCCGGCTGCCAGACAATAAGCGAGGCCAGCCGGCAGGCAACCGCTAAAAAGCTGGTTTTTCTGGTCGATTTTCAAACGCGCGCAAACGCCTTCTACCAGGAGGCGCTGAAACGCGTCCACGAAGGTGCGCTCGGCGAACTGGTTTTTGGCGAATCCACCTACCATGCGGACAATCCTTTCGAGGACAAGTACCAGTACCTCGAGGCGGATCCGAACAATCCAGAAAACCGGCTTCGTGCCTGGGGACTGGACAGAGTCCTGTCCGGCGACATCATCACCGAACAGAACATTCATGCTCTCGACGTGCAGAACTGGATTATGCGACAGCCGCCCGTGTCGGCAGTCGGAACCGGAGGGCTGAAAGGACGGCGCAAACTGGGGACCTGCTGGGATCACTTCACGGTTCTGTTCCTCTATCCGAATAACCTGGGAATCACTTTCAGCTCCCGGCAGTTCAAGGGCCATGGTACCCGACCCGGGGGCATCCGAAACCGCATGTTCGGGTCCAAAGGAGTCCTCGAAACCGAGTACGGCGGGCAGGTTCTCATCCGTGGGGAAAACTTCTATAGGGGTGGCGATACCAATCGAATTTACGACGAGGGTGCGATCAACAACATTGCCACCTTCCACAACGACATTACGAACTCCAACTACCAGAACCTCACAACCGAGCCGAGTGTCCAGAGCAACCTCCTGACAATCCTCGGCCGGACGGCGGCGTATGAGCGTCGGCCCGTTACTTGGGACGAGATGATCAAGAAGGCAGAGCCGCTGCTGGATCCCCAGTTGAAGGGTTTGTCTGATTAGGCGGTTTCGCGAAAGACTTCTTCAGCCGGAATAGTTCGATTTCCGCGGCTTGCAGCCCGATCTGCAGCATGGTACGAACGATGACGACCACCTGCTGGATTGCGATCAACAAAAGGATCAGCAACCAGTTGCGTGCCGGGATAGCGCTGGTCAGCATCCCGTAGAGGAGGTAAACCAGTACCGCCGCCAGCGCGAAGGAAATAAAAAGGCCGAAAGCTCCAAAGAAATTGCGAAATACAAACAGGAGCGAGCGGCCGAAAACTCTGACCATGCCGCCAGAATCAGAGATGACCGTCTCTATGCGAGCGTAATGAAGCACTAGCAGGAGCAGCGCCACTATCAGAAGCGTTAACCCTGCCTGCAGGAGGACCGTGGATACCCGCGTTGCGACGCCGTCCATGTCGATCGCGATATTGATCAGGAGCAGCGGCGTCGCGAAGATAAACACTAAGAGCATTAATTTCAGGAAACGAACCAGATATCGCGCGCCGCCGACAAGAAACGGCCTCAGAAAAACTCGCTCAGGCCGCGTAAGGACCGTAAGTACCCCGCCCGAAATGAAACTACGCAGCACCAGAACGCTTGGGATCATCCAGAAAAAGAGGTGAGAATAGATCCGTCGCAGCAAGGAAATGTCGGAGTACCCGACCTCAACCAGAACTGGGAGCGAAAACCTTTCGAGCAGCACCTCGGCTTCGGTGAGGCGATGTAATTTCCCGAGCCACGCAAACATGGGCAGGGCGACTGCCAACGCCAACGCAAGATTCGTCAGCCAGAGCAGCAGTACGAGTTTCTTCTGAACTCGCATTGCTATCAGGCCTCGCCTCAATGCCTCGACGGTGTGCATAGGATATTCTTAGCCCAGGTTGATTTATCACCCCATTAAGTCGAACAACGCCAGCAGGCACTGGAACCAGAAGACAACGTGGGAAGCAATCTTAACCGCAGGCCTGGAGTCTGGATCGACTTTCCGGCCGTTGTTCGCCCAGTTGACATCAAGTTCCAAAACACGTTTTGGGTCGACTTCGGCTCTCGCCAGCCGGCTCTTATAGTCGACGCAAAACCTGGTCCATGCCTGGTTTCCGTCCCACTGTTTCTCGACCTGGCGTCCGTCCTCGAAGGTCAGCAGAATGTCGACCGGGAAACGACCCGCTCCATTTCGTCGCACCAACACTTCCGACCGATATCCTGTTTCTTGCTTAGTGTCTTCTTGATTGTCCTCCGGCTCGACAACTTTTCCGTCGGCAGAATCAAAAACGCCTCTCGGGCGCGGGATCGGATAGGTAACAACGTCGGCGATCTCGTAATCAAACACGCTTGTTTCTCTTAATGCCTGGTTAAGGAACCAGCTCATATCCCGGCGAGAGATCTCGTTGACCACGCCGATGAAGTCCTCTGTGACAGGGTGGCCGAAACGCCAGCGCTCGTGATAGGTCCGCATGATCCTCGCCATGGTCTGCCGGCCGAGATAATTCTCCAGGGTACGAAGCATCAGTTGCGGCTTGCGGTAAGTGTAGAAGGAGTACCCGGAGTGATACGACCAGGCGGGTTGCAGGGTGCGCGCATAGATCCGGGAAGGGGTGTTCTGCATGCGAACCAGGTCCAGTTCGCTCAGCTCAAATCCGAGAAAGCAAACCAGCGTCCCCCGCTTTCCGTATCGCTCTTCCATCACTCGTCCGGTGGAGTAGCTGTTGATACCTTCGTCCAGCCAGGCTTCCTCGAATTCGTTATTGGCAACCATCCCGTACCACCACTGGTGGCCGACTTCGTGCACCGTAATAATTTCGGGGAACCGGATGCGGTCAAACGGCCAGTAAGAGAACAGCCGTAGCGTTCCGGCCGTGATCAGGGTGGGATACTCCATGCCGCCGCCCCCAGGGGCGACCGGATCAACTATGGTGAGCGTGGCGTAAGGATAAGGTCCGTACCACAACCCATACCATTTAAGAGCCAGGCGTACCGCTTCCTCGTAACGAGAAAGCTGGTCGAGATGCCCGGGTTGCATGAGAAAGATAAGTTCTACATCCGAAAGACGAAGATCGTCGACTGATCGGTCGAGCAGAGCGGCCACTTGATGGTACTCAGACTCGGACACGTCAGAACGTCCGGAAAACCGCTTGTTGACGACAACGTAATGCGGACCTGCCGTCCACGCAAAGTCGTGAATGTTGTCTTCCTCGTAAAGGTAGACCGATTCCCCCTGGTCATTGGTTTTCCTTGATTGCAGGCGCCCCGTCGCTCCGATTCGGTAACTCGAAGGAACGGTGATTTCGACCGAATAGCGCCCGAAGTCAGCATAGAACTCGGTGTTGCGGTGAAACTGGTGGCAATTCCAGCCACCGGTCGCGCGTCCGCGGACTCCTGCCGGCTCATAGACACCCAGTTTGGGAAACCATTGGGCGACCATGAAGGTCCCGTTCGAATGCCCGGTTCTGATGCGCAGGTCGGGAAGCTGCGCAAGAAACGCGAGACTGAGGGTGATGCTTCCGCCTGGAGGCACCGGCTGCGGCAGTCTCACCCGAAGAACGGTCTGGTCGTGGAGATTGCCGTCGTCGGGCTGTTCGAAGCTCATACCCTTGGTGAGATCGGTTCCGTCCGGAAGCCGAAGGGACAGGACATCAATCCATCCCCAAGTCGAATCCCGAGACGAGGCCGGCCCTCGGTTTTTGTAAAAGGTCGTGCGAAAGTTCTTGAAAGCATTCAGGTATAAGTGGAACCAGAGGTCGTCGACGGAGTCGCGGGAAGGATTGCGCCAGGTGATTTGCTCCTGTCCGTGGAGTCGTTTGGCCGCCGTATCCAGCCGCACTCGAATCCGGTATTCGACGGTCGGGCGCGCCGAATCAGGCCGGTTGTCGGCGTAGGCCACAAGGGCCGACAACGCCAGGACTACAAGAGGTAACGTTTTCACGGCTTCCTTTTTCCCCGAACTCGTCTCGCCGTGCTGGCCGGCGCCAAGTCATCGGCGCTCAAATATGGAAAATGAAGCCAATTGCGAAAATCGCTCAGGTTCAGGATTTCAACGCCGAAGGCGTTGCGTAGCAAAGGGTTG
>DAOTAI010000008.1:0-29674 GCA_035593865.1 Acidobacteriota bacterium | reverse complement strand
AGGCAGCGGGCAGGGAGCGACAGGGGCGACAGGGACTGTCCCTAACCACATCCCAACCCACATCACAGGCCCCAGCAAATTCAATCGTCCTTAATCCGACGCTTCAAAAACGAGCCAGCCGGCCGCGGCGGGGTGCGAGGGGGTGCGAGCGACTGTCCCTGCCTCTGCCGGGTATACCTGCCAAAGCGAGGGACTGTCCCTCGGACTCCTCTCCCTCGGACTCCTCGGACCCTGTCTGGTGACAGATCGGCTTCAACTCTATGACATCTTTCAGGCAGGCAAACGCCCGCTCCAGCTCCCAGTTGGCCGGATACTCGAAGTAATAGAACTCACTCCCCTCTTCCAGATCCCGGTCGGAATAACGCAAGCCCTCGGAGAGAAGTTGTGGGTGTTTCCAAGCTTGAGGGACCGGCCCTGCCGGCCTTGGGAAGCACCCCACCCTCTCAACTGGCCAGGGACTGTCCCTCGGTGCCCCCTCGCGCCCAGGCGCAGACCCCCTGCACGCATGAACATCAGGCGAGGGACTGTCCCTCGCCTGATGGCGCACGTTACAGGCGCTCCATCTCCCAACCGTTCTGATCCTGTTGAACACGCGCGCCGGCGTGGTATTCTGCGCTTCGCAGGAACATGACTTTATCGACTACAATTCATGAACTCCGCACCCTCGTCGTATCATTTCACCCTCTCATCGTGGTGGAGACGGTGGACGAGGATCGAGTTCAATCGTTACTGATCTCTGTCGCCGCCGAGCTTCAAATCGCTCATTTCGAATGGTCGGTTACTCGAGGGCTATCCCGCCTCCCCGGAGGTTCCCCGACGTACGGGACGGCAGAGCCAGCTCAACTGCTTCGTCATCTGGCCTGCATGGACCTCGAGGGCGTCTTTCATTTGAAAGACTTCCAAGCCTTTTTGCAGGACGCAACAATTGTCCGACAGTTCCGAGAACTGCTACGGAAATTCTCAGGGAAGAAATCGGCCATTGTGCTTACGGGCGCCGAAGTTGAACTGCCGCCGGAAATTGAGTCCGAGGCGGCTCATTTCAAGCTGCGGATGCCCGGGAAAGAAGAGCTTCGTGATGTCGTACGGAGCGTCCTGACTTCGCTCCAAGCTTCCAACCGCATCCGCATTAACATCCAGCCTGACGACATCGACAACCTGCTCCACTCGCTTTCCGGCATGACCGTCAACCAGGCAAGACAATCTATCGCCTATGTGGCTCTCCAAGACGGCAAGTTCGACAGGGACGACATCAAACGGATCCTAGAGCGAAAAATCCAATCGATCCGTGAGGGTGGACTGCTGGAGTACTTCCCGGTTGAGGACAACCAATTTGAACTGGCCGGTTTCGACAGGCTTAAGGAATGGGTGCGTCGAGTCCGGATCGGTTTTACGCCTGAAGCGAGGACTTTGAACCTTCCGCCGCCCAAGGGATTGCTGATCGCTGGAGTGCAGGGCTGCGGCAAATCTTTGTGTGTCAAGTATATTGCCCGCGAGTGGCGGCTCCCTCTCCTTAAACTTGAAGCAGGAAGGCTTTACGACAAGTACGTCGGTGAGTCTGAAAAGAACTTTCGGAAAGCCATCACCTCCGCCGAGTCCCTTGCGCCGGTCGTGCTATGGATCGACGAACTCGAAAAAGCACTTGCCGGATCGGCCAATAGCGAAGCGGATGGTGGCTTGAGTCGCAGGCTTCTGGGATTCTTCCTTACCTGGCTTCAGGAAAAGCGTCAGGATGTTTTCGTCGCGGCGACCGCCAACGACGTCTGGAGTCTTCCGCCTGAATTGCTCCGGAAAGGGCGCTTTGACGAGATTTTCTTCGTCGATCTTCCACGGGCGGCCGAGAGAACTGAAATTTTCCGGCTTCACCTCAGATTGCGAAAGCAAGATCCGAATCGCTTCGACCTGCAGAGGCTGACTGAAGCCAGTGAAGGATTCAGCGGCGCCGAGATTGAACAGGCACTGGTGGCCGCCCTCTACCGTGCGCTCTACGAGAAGAAAACACTGGACACTTTGTTGATACTAAGAGAAATTGAGGGGACTGTCCCCCTATCCATTTCGCGACGAGAGGACATCGAGCGTCTAAGACGAACCGCTGAGGGACGGTTCGTGAAGGCGTCCTGAGCATATGTCGGTCGGCGTGATAATTACGAAATGTCCAATTCAGTTACACATCGGACTTGGCGAAATCAAAATATCCGGGACTTTTGCCCACGCAAGTGGGTGCCTACACCCATATGCAGCGTCGGCGCGCTCTTCCAGTCACTCTTTCGTGAAGTTCACCCACTTTTCTTTGTGGTTCGAAGCTTGCATTGCCTCATTTTTGAGATCAAGTGTGATTGAATATAGGCATCTTATACAAACCGTAAACTTAAAAGGTCAAGCGAGGGAAACACTATGCAGCTAGAGCAAGAGAAGGCAACGCAAACGGGCAAGCCTTCGGTTGGAGTACGTTACCGGCATCATCCTCTGGACGTGATATTCGCTCCCCGCAGCGTGGCGGTGGTCGGCGCCACCGAAAAACCCGGTAGTGTTGGTAGAACAGTCCTCTGGAACCTTATCAGTAATCCTTTCGGGGGTACAGTATTCCCGGTTAACCCCAAGCGCCCAAACGTTCTCGGCGTGAAAGCTTACCCGGATCTTGCTTCGGTGCCGGAACAGGTCGATCTGGCCGTTATAGTCACCCCCGCACCAACGGTCCCGCTTATTATCCGTCAATGCGTCGACGCCGGCATCAAGGGCGCTATTGTGATTTCCGCCGGCTTCAAGGAAGCCGGACCGGCCGGTGTTGAACTGGAACAGCAGGTTCTGAAAGAGGCGTCTAGAGGCGGCCTGAGAATTATCGGTCCCAACTGCTTGGGAGTGATGAGTCCTTTGACCGGCCTGAACGCCACTTTCGCGAGCGGCATTGCCCGTCCGGGCAACGTTGGCTTCATTAGTCAGAGCGGCGCTCTTTGTACCGCCGTACTTGACTGGAGCTTCCGAGCCAATGTCGGTTTCAGCAACTTCGTCTCGATCGGTTCAATGCTCGACGTGGGTTGGGGCGACCTGATTGACTATCTCGGAAACGATCCGCGGACGAAGAGTATTGTCATTTACATGGAGTCGATCGGGAATGCCCGTTCCTTCCTCTCGGCCGCTCGCGAAGTTGCCTTGACGAAGCCGATCATCGTAATCAAAGCGGGCCGTACCCAGGCCGCAGCCAAAGCGGCAGCCTCTCACACCGGCTCCTTGACGGGCAGCGACGAAGTTCTTGATGCAGCTTTCAGGCGAACGGGTGTTCTGCGCGTCAACAATATTTCCGACCTTTTCTACATGGCGGAAGTACTTGCTAAACAACCACGGCCCAAGGGACCACGGTTGACTATTTTGACGAACGCTGGCGGCCCAGGCGTTCTCGCATGCGATGCACTGATCCTTAACGGCGGAGCCCTGACGGAATTGTCCGAGGAGACCTTCAACTCCCTGAACGAACTGCTTCCTCCTCACTGGAGCCGTAACAACCCGGTCGACATCCTCGGCGATGCCGACCCAGCGCGTTATGCGAAAGCTTTGGAGATTGCGGCTAAAGACCCGAACGCCGATGGAATGCTGGTCGTGCTCACTCCCCAGGCGATGACCGATCCCACCCAGACGGCCGATGCCCTGAAGAACTACGCCAACTCGACCGGAAAACCCGTTCTGGCAAGCTGGATGGGCGGGCCGGAAGTGGCGGCGGGAGAGGCAATTCTGAAGCGCGCGGGAATTCCCACTTTCCCCTACCCGGACACGGCCGCGCGCGTCTTCAATTACATGTGGCAGTACAGCTACGCCCTCAAAGGTTTATACGAAACGCCGCAACTCTCGGATCATCCGGCACGAGGCGGCCCTGATCGAGCTACAGCCGAACGGATTATCGAGAAAGCCAAGGCTGACGGACGCACGATCCTGACCGAGTTCGAATCAAAAGAACTATTGGCCGCCTATGGCATTCCTATCGTCCCCACCAAGGTGGCTCGATCGGCCGACGAAGCGGTCGCGACAGCCGAGGCCATGGGCTACCCGGTTGTGCTCAAACTCTTCTCGGAAACGATCACCCACAAGACAGACGTCGGCGGAGTTCAGCTCAATCTGGAGGATGCTGAGGCTGTCCGAGCGGCCTACAACAAGATCGAGCAGTCGGTAACCGAGAAGGCGGGCGCCGAGCATTTTCTTGGCGTAACAGTTCAGCCGATGATCAAACTCGAAGGGTACGAACTGATCATAGGTTCGAGCCAGGATCCGCAGTTTGGTTCCGTTCTCCTTTTCGGATCGGGTGGGCAGCTAGTTGAGGTTTACAAGGATCGCTCCCTCGGATTGCCGCCTCTGAACACCACGCTGGCTCAGCGGATGATGGAGCAGACCAAGATTTACAAGGCTTTGAAGGGCGTCCGAGGCCGTAAACCAGTGGACCTGTTAGCCCTTGAGCGCCTGCTGGTACGGTTTAGCCAGCTGGTGGTTGAGCAGAGTTGGATCAAGGAGATCGACATCAACCCGCTTCTGGCATCGCCCGAACAACTTGTCGCCTTGGATGCCCGGGTGGTTCTGCACGACCCCGGTACGGACATCTCTAAACTGCCCAGATCCGCTATCCGTCCATATCCGACGCAGTACTTGTATCCGTGGAGAGCCAAAGACGGGACGGAAATTCTCGTCCGGCCGATTCGTCCCGAGGACGAGCCTATGCTCGTGAAGTTCCACGAGACGTTATCCGACCGAAGTGTCTACTTCCGATACTTCCATATGATTAAGTTGAGCCAGCGAATCGCCCATGAGCGACTTACCCGCATGTGCTTTATTGACTACGACCGGGAAATGGCGCTGGTGGCCGAATGTCGGGAGGAAAAATGCGCCGAAGATCGGATCTTGGGCGTAGGACGCCTGACGAAGCTGCACGGGACAAACGAGGCCGAATTTGCAGTGGTCGTGTCTGACAGCTGGCAGCGTCAAGGAATTGGCACCGAGCTGCTCACGCGCCTTATCGAGTTTGCCCGCAATGAAAAGCTCAGCTGCATCAAGGCAGATATCCTGCTGGATAACCAGGAGATGGTGAACCTGGCGAAGAAGCTAGGATTCAGTATCACGCCAGCAGAAGATCCCTCGATGGTGACGGCGTCAATGGATTTGTAAAGAAGGAGGAATCATTTAGCACGGAACCATTTGAGAACGTGTGAAGAAATCGGAACGTAATCCGCGCACCCGAGTCAGCCGCGACTTGGTTTCCGCGGATATAGCGCGGTACGCGGATTACGCCTATAAACCCGCCGATTCCTTCGCGCCTGCTGAGCGAGCCTTTGGAAATCGCCAGCGCCGGCGGGACGCAATCAGACAATTCGCACCGCTCACTTCAACCTTGGTCCGTGCTACTTCATACATGCTCCGCTTGCGAATCGCCCTTCAGGGAACGGTTCAGGGGGTAGGGTTTCGGCCCCTCGTTTTTCGTCTTGCCAATGAACTCGGTCTGGCTGGCTGGGTGAGCAACTCGCCGGCCGGCGTCCTCATCGAAGTCGAAGGGACGGCCGAGCGGCTCGAAGAGTTTCGAGTCCTTCTGGAAAACCGCCGTCCACCTAGTTGCACGATATACAGCTCTGAAACCAGCTGGTTGGATCCCGCCGGCTACCAGCACTTCGAAATCCGAGAAAGCCTCGGCGGCAAGAAATCAGCGGTTGTTCTGCCCGACTTAGCCACTTGCCCGGCCTGCCGGGCAGAGCTGTTTGACCCGCAAAACCGGCGTTTTCGCTATCCTTTCATCAACTGCACTCTGTGCGGACCCCGATTCAGCATTATCGAGGCGCTTCCCTACGACCGCGTCAATACAAGCATGAAGGCCTTCTCAATGTGCCCCGAATGCTATGCCGAATATCACAACCCTGGTGACCGACGATTCCATGCCCAGCCCAACGCCTGCCCGATTTGCGGCCCCTGGGTGGAAGTCTGGGATAGAAATGGCACAAAACAGGCGGAACGGGAAGAGGCGATTACCCTCGCGATCGAAGCGATTCGAGAAGGCCGTATCGTCGGACTGAAGGGGATCGGTGGATTCCAGCTTATTGTCGATGCGCGGAACGACGACGCTGTGCTTCGTCTTAGAGAGTTAAAGGATCGTGAGGAGAAGCCCTTTGCCTTAATGTACCCTTCCCTCGAAAAGATCAAGGCCGACTGTGGAGTCTCCAGCCAGGAAGAACAGCTCCTCCTCTCCCCGGCGGCGCCAATCGTACTGCTCGAGGCCAAGGCTCCGAGCGTTTGCCGCAATATCGCCCCGGGAAATCCCTATCTGGGTGTCATGCTCCCGTATTCACCGCTGCATCATCTGTTGATGGCCGATTTGGGTTTTCCAGTGGTGGCAACCAGCGGAAACGCCAAGGACGAGCCCATCTGCACCGACGAGAATGAAGCGGTCAGGCGGCTTCACAACTTTGTGGATCTCTTTCTCGTACATAACAGGCCGATTGTCCGGCCCGTCGACGACTCAATCGCCCGGATTATGATGGGCCGGGAGGCGATCACCCGCCGGGCGCGCGGCTACGCTCCCCTGCCGATTACCCTGACAACCGACAACCCCGCTCAACCAGAAGACGTAGGAGTTCGAGACAACCCGCCCCAAACGGTCGACCCGGTTCGCTTCGACTCAGTGCTGGCCGTGGGAGCACATCTGAAGAATACCGTGGCCTTGTCAGTCGAACACCGGGTCTTTCTCAGCCAGCATCTCGGTGATCTTGAGACTCCCGAAGCCCGTAACGGATTTCTCGAGGCGGTGGCCTCTTTACAGAAACTCTACGAAACAGCACCCGTCATCGCGGCATGTGACGCCCACCCCGACTATGAATCAACTCGTTACGCTCATTCGAGCGGACTGCCCGTGGTCGAAGTTCAGCATCATTTTGCCCACATTCTTTCGTGCATGGCCGAGAATGACCTGGACGAGCCGGTCTTGGGAGTCTCCTGGGATGGCACAGGCTACGGGCTGGACGGGACGGTCTGGGGCGGGGAGTTTCTTGAGGTCAACGGCGCGTCATTCAGTCGTATCGCTCATTTGCGAACATTTCGCCTCCCCGGTGGAGAGCGTGCGATTCGAGAGCCACGCCGCACCGCCATCGGGCTGCTCTTCGAAATCTTCGGAGACGATGCCTTCCTGATGAATGACCTTCCTCCCATAGCCTCCTTTTCCCCGGCCGAGAGGGGGATCCTGAAGTCAATGCTCCAGAGGGGTATAAACAGCCCAATCACGTCAAGCGCAGGCCGCTTGTTCGACGCTGCAGCTGCTTTGAGCGGGGTGCGGCAAATCAGCACGTTCGAGGGCCAGGCGGCCATGGAGCTCGAGTTCGCTTGCGCCGGATTTGGATCTGATGAATACTACACTTTGGATCTAGCAGAACCGTCTCCCGGCGCAAACCGTCCAGTCCTGATAAACTGGGAGCCGCTTGTGAAGCAACTCCTTGAGGACTCGAAGAACGGTGTCCCTCGAGGTGCGATTGCCGTGCGTTTTCATAACGCCCTGTCTGAGGTTGTAGTGGCTGTCGCCCGGCTCCGAGGGCAGACGCGAGTCGTCCTGAGCGGGGGTTGTTTTCAAAACCGTTATCTGACCGAACGGACCATATCTCGGCTGACCCAGGAAGGGTTTCGAGCTTACTGGCATCAACGTGTCCCGCCCAATGATGGCGGCATTGCACTCGGTCAGGTTGCGGCAGTATTTAGGAAGAAGGACTAATCCAATGTGTCTGGCAGTACCTGGGCTTATTGAAAGTGTTACCGGCGAGGGATTGGAGCGGACCGGCGAGGTTAACTTCGGCGGAATCGTTCGAGAAGTGAACCTGGCCTGCGTTCCCGAAGCTCAAGTCGGGGACTACGTTGTTGTGCATGTCGGAGTAGCGATCAGCAAAGTCGACAAGGAAGAAGCTGAACAGATCTTCGAGTTTCTGCAACAAATGGCAGCCGAGGAGAGGGAAGCGTGAGATTCGTCGATGAATACCGCGATCCCGCCCTGGCGCAAAAGCTCGTCGAGGCGATCCGACAGCTGGTAAGGCGGGATTGGACGCTTATGGAAGTGTGCGGAGGCCAAACGCACAGCATCATGAAGTATGGCATCGACCAACTGCTTCCTAAAGAGGTTACTTTGTTGCACGGCCCCGGATGCCCGGTGTGTGTTACGCCTGTCGAGATCCTGGACAAGGCCATAGAGATCGCATCCAGGCCCGAGGTTATTTTCTGTTCCTTTGGAGACATGCTGCGGGTGCCGGGCAGCACTTCGGATTTGCTGTCCGCGAAGGCGGGAGGCGCCGATGTCCGAATCGTTTACTCGCCTCTGGACGCTGTCAGATTGGCTCAAGACCATCCAGACAAGCAGGTTGTATTCCTGGCGGTCGGATTTGAAACCACCGCACCTGCTAACGCCCTGGCAGTCCAGCAGGCGGCCGGGATGAATCTGAACAACTTCAGCATCCTGGTTTCTCACGTGCTGGTACCGCCCGCAATGGAGGCAATACTCTCAGCGCCCGATTGCCGCGTAAACGGTTTTCTAGCAGCGGGCCACGTCTGTACGGTGATGGGATGCGAAGAGTACCGGCCGATCGCCGAGAAATATCATGTGCCCATCGTGGTAACCGGTTTTGAACCACTCGATATTCTGCAAGGCATCTACCTGTGCCTTCGCCAGCTGGAGGAAGGACGGGCAGAGGTAGAAAACCAGTACGCCCGATCGGTTCGTACCGAGGGCAACAAGGCGGCACAAGAGTTGATTCGAAAAGTATTTCGAGTTATCCCGCGCAAATGGCGTGGAATCGGCGAGCTTCCCGGCAGTGGCTTGGGGCTTACTGAGCAATTCGCCCATTACGACGCCGAACTGCGCTTCGGTATCGCCAACACCTCGGTTCCGGAAAGCTCCGAATGTATCAGCGGCCTGATATTGCAGGGCAAAAAGAAACCGACTGAGTGTCCTGCCTTCCGCGTCCGCTGTACCCCGGAACAACCTCTGGGCGCTACCATGGTCTCAACCGAAGGGGCTTGCGCCGCATACTACCGATACGGCCGGCGAAGGTGAGTCCGAGTGCTTCCTTTAATGAAGCCTCCGAAACCAGGAACCCATTATGTCTGACCAATCTAACTTCCAGCTTCAGTGTCCTCTCCCGATACGCAGATACCCGAAGGTGCTCGTAGCCCATGGAGGAGGCGGGCGGTTGATGAACGATCTGATTCGGGAGATGTTTTTGCCGGCTTTCAATAACCCGGTCCTGGGCCAAGGGCTCGACTCCGCGAATCTTTACGTTCCTTCCAGCCGCTTGGCTTTCACGACCGATTCTTATGTCGTTAAACCTCTGTTCTTCCCTGGTGGGGACATAGGATCCATGGCGATTTATGGCACGGTTAACGACTTGGCCATGGTCGGTGCTCGGCCGCTTTTCCTGAGTACCGCATTCATTGTCGAAGAAGGATTGCCGATGGAAACCCTCTGGACTATCGTTCAATCCATGCGCCAGGCTGCTGAGAGAGCCGGCGTGACGATAGTAACGGGAGACACAAAAGTCGTAGACCGCGGGAAAGGGGACGGACTCTTTGTCAACACCGCCGGTATTGGTGTCATTGAGCACTCTCTAGAGATCGGCCCGATGCGTATCTCCAAGGGAGATAAGATTCTGGTCAACGGGGACATAGGACGCCACGGGATGGCGGTCCTGGCGGTTCGAGAAGGGCTCCAGTTCCAGACGCAAATTGAAAGTGACTCAGCTCCGCTGGCTGATCTTGTCCTGACCTTGATCCGCGAAGGCATCGACATCCACTGCTTGAGGGACTTAACCCGGGGAGGACTGGCGTCGGCAATGGTCGAAATCGCCGAACAGGCACGCCTGTCGTTCACCCTCGAGGAAGCCACGTTGCCCTGCCGCCCCGATGTCAGGGCGATCTGCGAACTGCTCGGGTTCGATCCACTTCATGTGGCGAATGAGGGGAGAATGGTTCTTTTTGTGTCCGCCGAGCAGGCCCAGCGGGCCCTAGAAGTGATGAAAACCCATGAGCAGGGGCAAGGGGCGGTCCTGATCGGTGAGGTGACCGACTCGAATTGCCGCGCCCAAGTCATCATGAAAAGCCTCATCGGCGCCGATCGTGTCGTTGATATGCTGAGCGGCGAACAGCTGCCGCGGATCTGCTAACGCCGGGACTACTAACAGTCCCTATCGGCCCCGACGCTCCGAACTTGCCCGGGCCGCTCCAGACAGGCAGCACGTTAAGGGACTGTCCCCAACCTCTACCTGCAGAGACGGGAACAGAGCCCGGGCATAGCATTTTTCAGCGCACACGTGTTAGGGACAGTCCTTCACACTAACGTCTGCCAATTGTTGGTTAGCGTGGCTCGCAGTGACGGGCCGAACACGTGGGCAACAGGTTGAGACGGGGCGCGGCGGTTGAGTGACGCGCCGTCTTGTGGCGCGTTGTATCGAAACCCCGTGCCACGCCTCAACCGTTCGGACCGGCTTCGTCTTCTCCTCGACCACGGACCAGGAGAGCACGGGGTTTCGATACAACGCGCTACAAGACAGCGCGTCACTCAACCGCCGTGCTCTCCTGACCCGTTCCTGCCTCTAGCTCGGCAGTCATTCGTACCCTATCGCCCTCGCTACCAAATTCGTTGTTCTTACTTGGCAGCGCACGCAAAAGTCGAAGGACTGTCCCTTGCGCCGGGTATTAGGAAGATGTTACGGGGGGATGTTAGGGACAGTCCCTCGCCATCTCCCCCCTCGGCATCTTCTTCCGCGACGTTGCTCAAGCGACGCCTTGCAGAGATTCCAGAAGCTGGGAGGCCAGAACGGGTGCCTGCTGGTCATGCTTCAGGTAGACAAAACAGGATTTTCTCTGTTGTCGCAACCACTGCGCCCACGCCTCCAACTCTCCGGGCTCGTATCTCGCCTTTCTCAGACGCAGGTACACAAACGAGCCTGTGGTTTCACGGACCGCCGGAGCTTCTTCAGTTTCGGCCATGACCAGCACAGCATTGCGTTCGGCCAGCAAGTCATAAAGCTCCGGCGTGTGCCACGAAGCGTGGCGAAATTCAAAGGCCAGCGGAAGGGAGCGCCCGTACCGTGTAATAAATTCATCCAGTACAGAAAGGTCCTGCCGGAGATAGGGCGGAAGCTGAACCAGGACCGCCGCTATCTTTTCCCTCAAGGGCGCAATCCCCTTCTGAAACCACTGCATCTCCTCTTCAACATCAGCAAGCTTCTTCTGATGCGTAATCTTCTGGTTCAGCTTGACCGAGAAACGAAAGTCTCGGGGAACCTGTTCGTTCCAGGAAGAGGCTACCGCCTCCGATGGAAACCGGTAGAAGGTATTGTTGATTTCCGTCGTCGGGAAGCGATCGGCATAAAAGCTCAGGTAATTCGCCGGCGCCAGATCGGCTGGATAGAAGATCTTCCTCCACTCCCGGTAGGAATATCCTGAAGTGCCGACGTAAATGCGCTTATCCTGATTGAGACTCATTCCCGCTCTTCGTACTGCAATTTGATCGCTTGAATAACGCCTGGGTCGGCAAGCGTGGTCGTGTCACCCAGAACGTGCCCTTCGGCGATGTCTCGCAGCAAACGGCGCATGATTTTGGCGCTGCGCGTCTTCGGAAGCTCGGCTGTAATGAAGATCTTTTCCGGACGCGCAATGGCTCCGATCCGCTCGGTCACGTGCCTTTTCAACTCGTCGATCAACTCCTCGTGCGGCCTCGTCTCGTCAGCGCGCAGGGTAACGAAGGCGGCGATGGCCTGGCCCTTGATCTCATGAGGAATACCGATAACTGCTGCCTCTGCGACGGAATCATGGCTGACGAGAGCACTTTCCACTTCCATGGTCCCGATACGATGTCCGGCGACGTTGAGAACATCGTCGACGCGTCCCAGTATCCAGTAGTACCCGTCTTTATCGCGCTTCGCTCCATCTCCGGTAAAGTACATGCCTGGAAAGCGCTCCCAGTATTGTTTCTTCCACCGATCCGGATCACCCCAAATAGTTCGGGCCATAGCGGGCCATGGCCGCCGCAAAACCAGATATCCGCCGCCTCCCAGCGGCACCGAATTTCCCCGGTCGTCGACCACATCCGCTTCAATCCCGGGAAGCGGAAAAGTCGCTGAACCTGGCTTCAACTCGGTGATACCGGGAAGGGGGGCGATCAGGATCATTCCGGTTTCCGTTTGCCACCAGGTATCCACGACTGGTGCTCGATCCAACCCGATATGTTTCCGATACCAAACCCACGCTTCAGGATTGATCGGTTCCCCGACAGTACCCAGCAACCGTAGAGAGGAGAGATCATGGCGCGCCGGGTATTCCGGTCCCCAACGCATAAAGGCTCGAATGGCGGTGGGAGCGGTATAGAGTACGTTGATTCTGTATTTCTCCACAATGGCCCAAAATCGATCCTTATCCGGATAATCGGGGGCGCCCTCATACATCACCGAGGTAGCACCCAACGACAAGGGACCATAGACGATGTAACTGTGGCCGGTCACCCAGCCAATGTCGGCAGTACACCAGTAGGTGTCTGTTTCCTTTATGTCGAGAACCGCGGCTGACGTAATGTGCGCGCCGACCAGATAACCGCCTGTCGTGTGCAACAGCCCCTTGGGCTTTCCCGTCGTGCCCGATGTATAGAGGATGTAAAGGGGATGTTCGCTATCCAGTGGCTCCGGTTCTACATATGCGTTCCCGCTGTGATCCAACTCCCGGTGCCACCAGTGATCCCTTCCTTCAGTCATCGGGACGCGGGTCGCGTTCATGACACGATTAACGACCAGAACATTGCGGACCGAGGGACATGTTTTCAAGGCGCGATCGACGTTTTCTTTCAGCGGAACGATGTTGCCGCGCCGCCAGGCGCCATCGGCGGTGATGACCAGTTTTGCCTCCGAATCCTGTATTCGGCCAGCAAGAGCATCCGGGCTGAATCCTCCAAAAACTACGGTATGAGGGGCGCCTAGTCGCGCGCAGGCCAGCATCGCAATGGGCAGCTCCGGGATCATCCCCATGTAGATTGCTACACGGTCCCCCTTCTGGACACCAAACCTACGAAGGGCCTCGGCGCACCGGTTCACTTCCCGGTAAACATCCTGATAAGTGAGAATTCGTTCGTCGCCCGGCTCTCCTTCCCAGACAATGGCCGCCTTGTTTTTGCGCCATGTCCGGATATGACGATCCAGGCAGTTGTAGCTCACATTCAACTGTCCGCCAACAAACCACTCGGCGTTCGGCAGGTTCCAGTTGAGCACTTTGTCCCAAGGTTTAAACCAATCAAGCTCGCGGGCCATTTCTGCCCAAAAGCCGTCAGGATCACGGCGGGCTCGGTCGTAAATCTCGGGATCGTTCCACCGGGCTACCGCTTTAAACTCCGGCGAAGGTGAATAGCGACGGTCTTCGTGAAGCAGAGTATCAATACTGCCCTTTCTCGTATCGGACATTGGGCCTCCTGTTCTTAGTATTGGTGATATTTGGGAAAAAGGCTCAGTTTAGATTAACGAAACAGGACAGCTAGTACAATTTCCCTGGAGGCCCAGCAGACCCTACAGCCCGAGTCGATCAGCCACGCGAGCCATGGCCGCAATAACGAAGGCAATATGCTCGTCCAGATCCACACCCAGCGCAGCCGCACCCTCGTAAATCTCGTTGCGGTTGACTGAGCGGGCAAAGGCTTTGTCTTTCAACTTCTTCTTCACCGATGCTACGGGCAGCTCGGCCACTTTCTTGCCGGGTCTGACCAGAGTGGCGGCAGTCACGAAGCCGCACAGTTCATCCACAGCAAAAAGAGCCTTCTCGACCGGACGTTCCCTGGGGAGATTCATGTGCGACGCATGAGACAAAACAGCGTAAATGATGTCAGGAGGATAACCACGTTCCTCGAGGATTTTCCCGCCGACACGAGGATGGTCGGCCGGGTCGGGGTACTTCTCGTAGTCAAAATCATGAATCAGACCGATCACACCCCATCTCTCAACATCTTCTCCGAATTTCTCGGCGTACGCTCTCATCGCCGCTTCGACCGCCAGCGCATGCTTGATAAGGCTGTCGTTCTGCGTAAACTCGGTAAGTAGTTTCCAAGCCATTTCACGATTGACGTCCATAACAGCTCCTGAACACATGTTTGCCGACTCGAGGGATAATCAGAGGCATCAGCCGTCGCGTTGCATGCCCTCTGTCGCGCTGTTTCTCTCCCGGCGCTTCCTCAGTCAGCTTCCAGCATTCCAATATACGTCAAGTTCCGAAACTGCTGGTTGTAGTCGAGCCCGTAACCGACAACAAAGCGATCGGGAACCTCAAACCCCAAGTAGTCTATGGTGACCTGGAGTCTGCGGCGCGACGGCTTGGATAACAGGGCACACACCCGCAAGGAAGCCGGATTCCGGCTCTGCAAGTTGCCGATCAGATAGTTGAGTGTCAGACCGGTGTCAACGATATCCTCGACCAGTATGACATCCACACCGGCAATGCTGCTCTCCAGATCTTTCAACAACTGAACCTGGCCGGTCGATTCCGTCGCGCTACCGTAGCTCGACATAGCAATGAAATCGACCTCGATCTTCAGATCGACGTGTCGGATCAAGTCGGAGAGGAACACCGCCGCCCCGCGCAGAACGCCGACGAAGAGTGGATTACGGTCGCGGTAGTCCCGCGTGATCTCTGCGCCCAACGCTCGAACCCGCCGGCGAAGCCTCCGGGTATCAATCAGAACCGACGGCACTTCAGTCTGCGCATCAGACATGGGAAAATGGGTTGCTATCGTCCTAGCTGCCTTGCCTCTCGGGCGAGGAGCCAGGTTACTGTGCACCGTTTCTGCTCATTTGGTGCATTATCAGAAACCAACCGGACCACAGATCGGTCACAAAAAACCTTTTCGCAACAGAATATGGTCTTTGACTAGACCTTGCAATACAATACTTCCTTCAAGGAGGGCCGCGAGTGAGCGTTGAAGTTGAATATGTCGAGAAGGTCTACAACCGCTATTCCAGTTTCTACGACGTGGTATTCGGGAAGGTATTCCATGCCGGACGAGAACTGGCTCCGGACCTGCTGGATCTCTTTCCCGGCGCGGAATTGCTGGAAGTCGGAGTGGGAACCGGCCTGTCCTTTCCCCTGTTGCCTCGCAATATCCACATAACAGCGATCGACTTGTCGCAAAAGATGCTTGATCGCGCCAAACAGAGAGCCGCCTCCCTGGTGATGCGCAACGTCGACTTCTTGAAGATGGATGCCACCAAATTAGAATTCCCTGACCACACGTTCGACCGGGTGCTGGCCGCTTACTTCGTCTCTACGGTGCCTGATCCGGTTAAAGTGGTGCTGGAAATGAAGCGAGTGTGTAAATCTGGCGGCTTGCTTGTCTTCATGAATCACTTCCAAAGCGAGTGCCGGTTCACGGCGCCACTCGAAAAGGCGCTCTCGCCACTTTTTTACCGCCTTGGATTTCGCACAGATCTCAATTTGAATCAGTTGATGGATCAGTGCGGGCTTCAAATTGAGACTCGCGAAAAGATAGGTTTCCTAGGAAACTGGACGGCTGTTCGGTGTATTGTGCCGTAAGAATTTGGCGGGATTTTCAAAGGTTCCGGGGCTAACCTCGGAACCTTTGAACTTGCGAACGCGCTCTTATAGAGCCGGCATCTGCTGCCGGGCTCGTTTCCGGCTGCGTTTTCGGGCCAGGGCTTGTTTGAGACGCTTTCTCTCGCCTGGCTTCAGATAAAAAGAATGCTTCTTGACATCCTTAATGATGTCTTCCTGCTGCACTTTCCTCTTAAAGCGGCGAAGGGCACTCTCTAACGACTCGCCCTCCTGAACCACGACCTCGGCCAAAACTCACACCCCCTCTACTCGTCAGAATAATCGCTTTTTTGCAACAGGTTATGTTACCTGCCGCGTCCTTAGCCTGTCAAGGATTCGAGTAAGGCGTCCAGTTCGCTCTCGGTCTTCGGTGAGAGCTTGCCGCTGATTTCAGGGGAAGAGTAGATGATACGCAGGATCGTGATCATCGCTCCGCGCACTTCGGCATTAGAATCAGCCCGGCCGGCCTGGATACTTAAAGGCCCTTTGTTTGACGGCTTGCCAGTTTTCCCTCCCCGCACTGTTTGCCAGAGCTTGAGCTTGGCAACAGCACCTGCAAACTCAGTGTTGGACATCAGGTTGTCCAAGCTTTGCTCGGCCTGTATCTGGCTGATTACCTTGTAGAAGGCTGGGTGGCTTTCCCGGTAGCCTTCGAATACTTCTTTCGGATCACTCCTCGCCGCTCGCAACCGGTCCGCAGCTTCAACCTTCCCGGCAACTGGCTTGCGCTTGCGACTGCGCCGCACTAACAGGATAATCAGCAGCAGGACAATAATTGCTGCCCCGCCCACAATCATTTGGTTTACCGGCGACCTACCCACCCATTCGAGCACTGCGTCGATCATGGTTCACCCCTATTGCCCGTCAGATTTGTTTTTGTCGGTAAGACGCTTGAGCAGACTCCGTCTTGCATGCTCCGGATAGTCCCCCGGTTGAATGCTTTCTGCTACCTCGATTGCTCTCGGCAAATCATCCATGAATTCATAGCTTTCAATCAAGCCTAATTTTGCGCGGATTCTGCAGTCAGAACATTCAGTTCTATTTAGCACTGCTGAGAAAAACGATAAAGAGCTTTCGTACTTCTTTTCAATTTGAAGAATACTCCCCACTCGAATGCACGCCTGGTCAGCAAGATGGTCATCCAGTCCGTCATTGGCAATACCACGGAAATGGCGTAAAGCCTCATCGAAGCGGTCCAGTTTCAAATAAGCGGTACCCAGTTTGAAGTTGATCAGGCGGCGAGATCTGAGTGAGGAATCAGCCCGAAGGGCCTCATTCCAGTGATCGATGGCGGCCTTCAGATCTTTCAGAATAGACTCGTTGATCTCCGCGAGCTTCAGGTGGCTCTCCTTAGCGAGCGGCGCCCCAGGATAACTGGTTACAAGCCGCTGGAAACACGACAAGGCACGATTGACGTCATACTGGTTGAAGTAATAGATAGTCGCGATTTCCCAAAGAGCGTCGTCCGCATATCGGCTGGTCGGGTGATTGCGACAGACCGCCTCGTAGCAGCTGATCGCATCCTCAAAGGCGCCGCTGCGCCAATATGCTTGCGCCCGGGCCATCTGCACGCGAACCTCATTTTCGGTCTGGAAGTATAGCCAGACACCCGAGCCAAAAATCAAGAACGGTAGAAAAAGGACAAACTTATAACTGTCCTTCATCCACCTGATCCTCTTCCTCTTCGGGGATGAGTGTCACATCTGCCACGCGGTCCTCATTCCCCAGATCAATCAGTTTGACTCCCTGGGCGCTTCGCGACTGCGTCTGACGGATCAGTTGCGCTTCGATCCGGATGATTTTGCCCTGTTCGGTGATAATGATGATTTCAGAGTCTTCCGAAACGTGACAGGCACTGACGACCTGGCCGTTGCGCGCATTGGTCCGGATATTAATCACTCCCTGGCCACCGCGTCGTTGTCGGTGATACTCCGAAATAGGCGTTCGCTTGCCGAAACCGCGCTCGGTAACGGCGAGGACATCACCGTCACCATTCTGGGCGATGGCCATGCTCACTACTTCGTCGCCTTGCCGAACCCTGATTCCGAGGACGCCTCGAGCCGTGCGGCCCATATCCCTGACCTCTTTCTCCGAGAACCGGATTGCCTTGCCTTGCTTAGAGAAAAGCAGGATATCGTCGGAACCGGCTGTGCGGCCGACAGCTATCAGCTCGTCCTCACTCGGAACCGAACACGCTATGATGCCGGCAGATCTCGGGTTGGCGAAAGCCTGCAGTTCGGTTTTCTTGATGTAACCCAGGCGCGAGGCCATCACGACGTAACCCGGTTCTGTAAAGTCAGTCACTGCGATCATGTCGGCAATTCGCTCCCCGCGTTCGAGGTTAATGAGGTTGACAATCGCCTTGCCTTTCCCCGCCGCCCCAACATCCGGGATTTCATAGACTTTCAGCCAGTAGACCCGGCCTCGGTCGGTGAAGATCAGAATATAACTGTGCGTCGAGGCCACAAACAGGTAATCAATCACATCTTCTTCAACCCGGGTCGACATCCCGATTCGGCCTTTTCCACCCCGGCGCTGGCTCTTGTAAATGTGAAGAGCCGTACGCTTGATAAAACCATTGTGAGTCGCCGTGATCACGACCGGTTCATCGGCAATCAGATCCTCCATCGTGATATCCACTTCCTCGTCCACAATCGTAGTCCGGCGAGGGTTCTGATACTTCGTCTGGATATCGAGCAGTTCTTCTCTGATGACTCGCTTAAGGGCCGACTCACTGGCAAGAATCTCTTCCAACTCAGCGATCTTGCGAATGATTTCCTCGTACTCCTCGACGATTTTGTCGCGTTCCAAGCCGGTTAACCTCTGCAACCGCATCTCGAGGATGGCTTGCGCCTGTGCCTGGCTGAACTCGAAGGTCTCCATCAAACCCGTACGAGCTTCCCCCGGTGTGCGGGATCCGCGAATAAGAGCAATGACAGCGTCCAGATGGTCCAGCGCTTTCCTCAGGCCTTCCAGGAGGTGGGCTCGTTGCCGCGCTTTCTCCAGGTCGAAACGAGTCCTTCGAATTACTACATCCCGTCGATGCTCGAGGAAATAGTTGAGCATTTCACGGAGCGTCAAGACCCGTGGCTGACCATCGACCAGGGCCAGAAGAATGACACCAAAGGATGACTGCATAGGAGTGAGCTTGAAGAGCTGATTAAGCACCACCTGCGGATGCTCACCTCTTTTCAGCTCAATAACAATCCGCATCCCTTCACGATCCGACTCATCTCTCAGGTCACTGATCCCCTCGATCTTCTTCTGCTGAACCAGCTGAGCGATCTTCTCAATAAGCTTCGCCTTGTTAACCTGGTAAGGGATTTCACTGACAATGATAGCTTCGCGGTCTCGCCCGATACGCTCGGTTGCGGCCACTGCGCGCATTTGAATGATGCCGCGGCCGGTTTCGTAAGCCTGGATTATTCCCTGGCGCCCATAGATCAAAGCACCTGTGGGAAAATCAGGACCCGGAATCCGTTCCATCAATTCCGAGAGTTGAGCGTCCGGACGGTCTAGCAGTAGCAGCAAAGCGTCGACGACCTCACCTATGTTATGCGGCGGAATATTGGTCGCCATCCCAACAGCAATTCCCGAAGCACCATTAACAATCAGGTTGGGGAATCGAGCCGGTAGCACAACCGGTTCGGTCAGCGATTCATCATAGTTGGGCTGGAAATCAACTGTCTGCTTGTCTATGTCAGCCAGTAATTCTTCAGCGATAGGCGACATGCGAACTTCGGTGTATCGCATCGCCGCCGGAGAATCACCATCGATCGAGCCGAAATTTCCCTGGCCATCGATCAGGCACTCACGCATGGAAAAGTCCTGTGCCATGCGGACGATGGTGTCATAGACCGCAACATCGCCATGCGGGTGATACTTGCCGATGACTTCTCCAACTACACGGGCGGACTTCTTATGAGGGCGGTTCGCTGTGTTCCCCAGCTCGGACATCGCGTGGAGAATACGGCGATGCACCGGCTTGAGGCCGTCCCGAACATCTGGAAGCGCGCGGCCAATGATGACCGACATCGCGTAGTCCAGATAGGACGTCTTCATTTCCTCTTCTATGTTTACTGCGATCTCTTGACCGCGATACTCTCGCATCAATCATTCCTCCGATCGAAAGGTCCTGAAGTCGCGCTGCTCAGTGGTTGAACTTTCGATCCTCGTTTACACATCCAAATTCTTCACATTCAAAGCGTTCGTTTCGATGAACCGGCGCCGAGGCTCCACCTGGTCCCCCATCAAGATGGTGAAGATTTCGTCGGTCTCGATGGCGTGATCAATGTTTACCTGGAGCAGAGTTCGAGTATCCGGATTCATCGTGGTTTCCCACAGCTGCGAGGGGTTCATCTCTCCCAACCCCTTGTAACGTTGTATAGTCACGTTTTTCTTGCCGCTGTCGATGATGTAATTAATCAGCTGATCCTCATTCTCGAGCCTGGTCTCTTTTTCGCCGTCCTTGACAACAATTCCATGATTGCGGAATTGTGCGATCTTTTGATAAAGGAGCAGCAATTGCTTCCATTCGCCCGACGAAAGGCTTTCATAACTGATAGCGACCGGTGAATTGGATCCGTTTCTCACGGAAAGTCCAAACAGACTATGCTCCTCATCAAAGGAAATCTCGCTTTCAAAACCGAGGTCGGAAAGGGCGGAGCTGATCTTCTCGAGGTTCTCCTGGCTGCTCAGGAACTCCTGCCAATTCGGTTCCGTGCCCACCATCTCCCCCAGACCCTGCAGCAACACGTCCAGCAGGCGCGAATTGCCGATCTTCCGGTTTAGCTTTTCCCGGACTTTTCGGAATTCCATCAACTGATGGACACTCTCGACGAGGACTGGACCCCGCAATTCAAGGTTCGACTCCGGCAGAATTACTGTCAGATCCTCCGTCGCCGATGCCATCAACTCCTCGGTCAACTCCTTCTCGTGATGGAGATACTTCTCTTCCTTGCCCTTCTTGATCCGATAAAGCGGAGGTTGAGCGATATAAACGTGTCCTGCCTTGATGAGTTCGGTCATCTGTCGATAAAAGAAGGTGAGAAGCAGGGTGCGAATATGACTGCCGTCGACATCGGCGTCAGTCATGATGATGATGCGGTGGTAACGAAGTCTTGACAGGTCAAAGTCATGCGAGTCTACACCCGTGCCGATTGCCGAGATCATCGTGGCGATTTCTTCGTTGCTCAGCATCTTGTCGATCCTGGCTTTCTCGACGTTCAGGATTTTTCCCTTGATCGGCAAAATAGCCTGGAACTTTCTGTCGCGTCCCTGCTTGGCAGACCCGCCAGCCGAATCACCTTCAACAATAAAGATTTCCGAAAACCGAGGGTCTCGTTCCTGGCAGTCCGCCAGTTTTCCAGGCAAAGATGTATTTTCGAGAACACTCTTGCGCCTGGTCAGATCCCGCGCCTTTCTTGCCGCCTCGCGTGCTCGCAGGGCCTCAACCGCCTTTTCCACTATCCGCCGCGCCACTGAGGGGTTCTGATCCAGGTACACGCTCAATTTGTCATTACAGACCGCCTCTACAATCCCTTTTACTTCGCTGTTGCCTAACTTCGCTTTGGTCTGTCCTTCAAATTGAGGATTTCCCAGCTTCACGCTGACAATTGCCGTCAAGCCTTCTCGCACATCGTCACCGGTCAAATTCTGCTTGACGTCCTTCAGCAAATTGTGTTCTGACGCATAGGCGTTCAGTGTTCGGGTCAGAGCGGATTTGAACCCGATCAGGTGTGTTCCTCCTTCGATCGTGTTAATCGTGTTTGCGAAGGAGAAAAGGGTCTCGTTGTAACCGTCGTTGTACTGGATCGCGACTTCTACATCGACGGTGTCACGGGTATCCCGAATGTAGATGGGTTTCGGGTGCAGGACGTTTTTGTTCTTGTTCAGATGCTCTACAAAGTTGATGATTCCACCTTTGTAGTGAAACGTCTGCTTCTTCTCCGAACGGACATCTTCCACTGAAATGGCCAGACCCTGATTCAGGTAGGCCAATTCCCGCATCCGTTGCGAGAGCGTTTCAAAGTTAAAGTCCAAGACTTCAGTAAAAATCAGCGGATCGGGGCAAAAAGTGATTTTCGTTCCTCTCCGGTTGGTCTTACCGGTCTGAGTAAAGGGCCCTAACGGCACACCTCGCTGGTAACTCTGCTGATAGACATATCCGTCTCTCCAGATTTCCAGGTCAAGCCGCGAACTGAGGGCATTCACAACAGAAACGCCGACCCCGTGAAGGCCTCCCGATACCTTGTAGCTCTCGTTGTCAAACTTGCCGCCGGCATGCAGCGTTGTCATAACCACTTGGGCGGCAGGAATCCCCTTCGAGGGATGAATATCGACCGGAATACCTCGGCCGTTATCTATGACAGTGACGGAGTTGTCGACATGAATAATGACATCGATTTGCGTGCAGTAGCCGGCCAGAGCTTCGTCAACCGAGTTATCTACAACCTCGTAAACAAGATGATGCAGACCCGCCATTCCCGTCGATCCGATATACATGGCCGGTCTTTTTCGAACGGCTTCCAGACCCTCCAAAATCTTGATATTCTCAGCAGTATAAGCGTTGATCGCCTGGGTAAAATCGTTGGTCTCTTCCGCCATAAAATCCTCTAGTTACACTAAAACAAGCGTCTTATTATACCATAAATGCTCTATTTTTAAACATTTCCCACCAAATATGTAGTGGTCTTTCCTATCTCGCACCACAACCCGTTGCGGAGTGTGCGATGGTGTTCGCCCGGTTTTCGTGAGACTCCTGTCCGGCTCGAAGAGCGACAAAAAAATTGAAAGGACTCGGACATCTGATACCGTCCGCAACGCAGACGTCTACTTTAGACGATTGTTTATATTCTCGCGACCCGGGTATCAGACTCCGGCAAATTGCCCACAAAGCTCAAATGCGCATGGGCATGACCACGTACTGATAGGTGTAGTCCTCACTCATCTTTGGTTTGAGCAAGCCCTGAGTGTCTTGGTCGCGAAGCTCAAATACCACCTGCTCGCTCTCGAGTCCATTCAAGAAATCCAACAGGTAGAACGCGTTGAAGCCAATTTCGAGCGGTTCGCCGGCGAACTCGATAGGCAGGGACTCGCGAGCCTCACCGAAATCAGTGCTCGCCGACGCCACTTCAAGTTGCCCCTCTTGGAAGATTAGACGAAGCCCGTGTGACTGCTCATCGGCCATAACCGACGTTCGCTTCAGGGCATCAACAAAGTCCAGGGTGTTCAGAATGGCACGACGGTGATTATCGCGTGGGATGACCATCTCATAGTTAGGGAATTGTCCGGTCATTACTCGCGAAACCAGCAACCGTTCACCAACTCGGAAGAAAAGGTGATTCTCGCTGATCCCAAACTGAACGTTCAGAATATCCTCAGCGGTCAACTTGCTCAGCTCGGTAAGCGTCTTTTTCGGCACCACGGTTCGAACTTCACCCCCTTCGATACCCTCGATGGTTGTCTCACGACTGATATAGACGAGGCGATGACCATCGGTCGTCACGAAGGTAATCCCATCCGGTCGAAGAATCATCAGAGCGCCATTCAGACTGTATCGCGATTCCTCCTGGGTGATAGCGAAGGTGCACCGGGTGATCATGTAGCGCAGAGCCGATGCGGGAAGCGTCATGGTAGCGTTAGTAACATTCGGGATCTCAGGGAAGTTCTCCTTCGACAAAGTAGCGAGCTTAAAACGGGATCTCTCACATGTCACACTCATCCAGTCGGCGCTCGTTGCTTTGAAATGAACGTCTGAATCGGGGAGTAACCTCACAATATCGAAAAGTTTTCGCGCCGATACGGTGACCGCTCCACTAACTTTGACAGCTGCGCCGCACCCGCACTGGATGGTCACATCCAAGTCTGTAGCAGTAACAACCAATGAATTTCCGGCCGTTTCCAGTAGAAGATTCGAGAGGATCGGAACGGTCGTTTTGCGCTCAACCACTCCCTGTACATATTGCAACTCTTTCAAGAAATCAGACCTCTTAACGACCAAATCCATAGTGTTCTGCTCCTGTTTTAGTTTCCCTGTTTATTAAATCGTTATTCGTCGTAGTAACGCCTGTGGATCTGTTGAAAACTTCCGTAAGATTGCTTGTTGCAACGGGTTCCTCAGTGGAAGTTCTTTCGGATCGTACCCCCGGTTTTTGATGATAATCCCCGGTTCAGCCATCACACAAGGAAATCAAGACATGTTCCACAGAGATCTTGTGGGAAATGACTCCAACTCTAGTGGAGTACATCGTTTAGCTTGTTTAAAGCCGCGCTGATTTTGGGATTCGTCAGCCGCAACTGATCGATCTTGCGAATGGAGTGAAGCACGGTTGTATGGTGCTTACCCCCGAACTCGCGTCCTATGTCGGTCAAGGAGCAGTTCATGAGATCTCGGCACAAAAACATGGCGATCTGTCTCGGCTCGGCAATACGCTTGGCGTTGCTCTTGCTTTTCAGTTCGCTCGGTTTCAGAGCAAAGAAATCCGCTACAGCCTTGACGATTGTGTCGATTGTAAGGACTCGCGAATACTTGTCTGTGATGTTTTTCAAGACCCGCTCGGCGAAAGACAGGGTGATTTCTTCGCCGGTCAGGCTTCGAAAAGCCAGCAAGCGAACCAGGGAACCCTCCAGCTCACGGATGTTCGACTTAATATGAGTGGCAATGAAAAGGGCGACATTCTCAGGAAGCGTGACACCTTCCTGTTCAGCCTTCTTCTTGAGAATGGCCAGTTTGGTTTCCAGGTCGGGCGGCTGAATGTCGGCAATGAGACCCCATTCAAAACGGCTGTGAAGTCGCTCCTCCAAGGTAGGGATCTCCTTCGGAGCGGAGTCACTTGAAATGACAATCTGCTTTTGCGCATCGTACAGCGCGTTAAAGGTGTGAAAGAACTCCTCCTGGGTTCGTTCCTTACCAGCCAGGAACTGGATGTCGTCCATTAACAGCACATCGATGTTGCGGTAGTTCTCCCGAAACTGCAGTGTGGTGTCATAACGGATCGCGTTAATTAAATCGTTGACGAATTTCTCGGATGATAGATACAGGAGCCTCAGACCAGGCTGCTTCTGGTTTATGGCATGACCGATCGCATGCATCAGGTGAGTCTTTCCTAAGCCAGTCCCGCCGTAAATAAACAACGGATTGTAGGCCTTGGATGGTTGCTCGGCGACCGCGAGACTTGCTGCATGAGCGAACTGATTGCAGAAACCAACCACGAATCGATCAAAGGTGTACTTGGCATTCAGCTTGGTGTCGTTGCCGTTGGTGGCGGTCACAAAGGCCACTTCATAGTCCGGAAAACCGGCCTCCTTTAAACACTGTTTTACCAGGCCCGTGTAATGCTCTGACAGCCAGTACTGGTGAGTTGAGTTGGGTACCCGAACTTCAATCCGTCGCCGGACTGAATCGCACTTCTCAAGCGAAGTGGACCGGAACCAAGTCTCGAAAATCTGGGACGACACCCTGGTTTGAAGAAGCGCTGATAATTGGTCCCAAAGAGTCATAGAAACTTCTTCCATTCAGGTCAGAAATGCACGTGAGGATTAACCACTGCACACTACACCTTACAGTTTTCCACTAAGATTTCCACACCCGTGGAAATCTTTGACGCTTTTTCGATTGCTCGCCAGAGAGAAGCCATCAAAAAAGCTATCATGACCTTCTAAACCCTCCAAGAACTTTTCCCTGAATCATGTTCCCCCTTAGACGGTGAAGCAAAGAAAGGTTGAAGGCATCGGATGTTAGCTCGGGTCTCCTCAGCCGGTTTTTGAAAGATTGTGATTGTCCGATGATATTCCTTTTAGGCAAGCATATTTCTGACGGATCGACTGACTTCTTCCCGGGGACTGGCTGACCTTCAGCATTCAGAAAAAGCGGTTTGAATGTTTTGACCGATTTCCTATTTCCCCGTCGAAAAGACGTTGACAAGTTGACCAAGTTGTTGTAACTACCTTACTTTTAACGTGTTGCGACCCGGTGCGGGGCGCCTAGCAAGACGGTCTGACACCGGGCTTACAAACGTGGGTCGAAACGAAGCAACGATCCTTGTGAAGACCAGCACCCGCCTTTATTGCGGCCGGGCTCTCCAGAGTCTGCCACCGTGCCCGTTTGCCGGATTCTCGGAGTAGGGACGTCAGTGCAAGGGACTGTCCCTAGCTCCCCGCGCGCCACGTACAGACGGATAAGAACAGAGCCTGGAAATGGAGGCGCTGTTGAGATGGGGAACGCTAAAAAACGCACACCAAGAGTGTACGTGTCACCGCGAGTGGGTACTGGCCTTGTCAAAATGCGCGCGGAGTTTATCGTACGTGGTACGAAGGTCTTCCGGGATTATGCGGGTCTCTCCGATGACGGCGACAAAATTGGAATCGCCCTGCCATCGAGGCACCACGTGCAGATGCAGGTGCCCCGCGATACCGGCGCCGGCGCTCTTTCCAACGTTGAAACCGATATTGAATCCGTCCGGACGATAAACCTGGGTGAGAGCCATTTGACACTCGCGAGCGGTCAGAATGATTTCTTCCAGCTCATCGTTTGTGGCTTCGGCAAGGGAAGGGATGTGACGTCGGACCACCACCATGAGGTGGCCCGACGTGTAGGGGTACCGATTGAGGATCAGAAAGCTGTGGGGTTGACGCAGGAGAATGAGGTTTTCTTCGTCCTTATCCTCCTCCTGAAAGGCGCAGAAAATACATCGGCCAGGCTTGTCGCTGGACGAGATGTATTGATAACGCCAAGGGGTCCACAAGCGATCCATCTAAGAATTGATCAGTTCCTTAAGTTCCTTACCCGGCTTAAAGTAAGGAACCCTCTTGGCCGGCACGTGGACTCTTTCTCCGGTCTTCGGATTGCGGCCGTGGCGTGAGGCGCGCTCCCGCAGCCGGAAACTGCCGAAGCCCCTCAATTCAACCTTGTCCCCTGCCTTCAAAGATTCGACTATGCTGTCGAGAACGATCTGTACAATAACTTCGGCGTCCTTTTTGCTGAGATCCGAACTCTTGGAGACTTCATCGACTAAGTCAGCTTTGGTCATCTTCGCTCCCCTTGGCTCTTGATTTTCGCTTGAACTGCTCCAACTGTCCGCCTACCAGATCACCGATCGACGCGGTGCCCACTTCTGGAGTATAGGTCCAACCCCGATCCGAATCGGGATCTTCCTTGAGCGCCCTGACGGACAGTCCGATTTTGCGCTCCAAGAGGTTCATTTTAATGATTTTCAGATCCAGTTCCTGTCCAACCTGGAACTGAGTCTCGGGATCCTCCACTCGCTTTTCGTCCAACTCTGAGACGTGGCAAAGGCCCTCAATTCCTTCGGTCAGTTCAACGAAGGCTCCAAAACTGGTCAGCCGGACGATTTTCCCGTGAACAACATCTCCGATCTGGTGCTGTGAGAAAAATTCTTCCCACTTGTCTGGCTCAAGTTGTTTGATTCCCAGTGAAAGCCGCTGGTTCTCCGCGTCGACATTGAGCACAACAGCAGTAACTTCCTGCCCCTTCTTGAGAACCTCTGAAGGGTGCTTAATCTTCTTTGTCCAACTAAGGTCTGAGACGTGAACCAGGCCGTCCACACCTTCCTCGACTTCGATAAACGCCCCGAAGTCCGTCAGGTTCCGAACCTTCCCGGTCACAATCGAGTTGATGGCATACTTTTCTTCGATTGTATCCCACGGATTCGGCTCTGTTTGCTTCAGCCCTAAAGATATTCTCCTGTTTTCCGGGTCAAGTTCCAATACTGCGGCTTCGACCTCCGAGCCGATGCTCAAGATCTTGGAGGGGTGCTTAATTCGCTTATTCCAGGTCATCTCCGAGATATGGATCAGGCCTTCGATACCCTCTTCCAATTCGACGAAAGCTCCGTAATCAGTCAGACTGACCACCTTGGCTTTGACTCGAGTTCCCTTGGGATACCGCTCTGCGGCGGTAAACCACGGGTCTTCGGTCAGCTGCTTGTACCCGAGGGAGACTTTCTCTTCCAGGCGATCGAACTTGAGAACCTTGACCTTGATTTCGTCACCGACCTTGAACAAATCGGAGGGATGGTTGACCCGTCCCCAGGACATGTCGGTAATGTGAAGGAGGCCATCTATTCCGCCCAGATCCACAAAGGCGCCGTAGTCGGTGATATTTTTGACAACGCCTTTTACCTCCATCCCTTCCTCGAGGTTACGGAGAGTCTCCTCTTTGGCCTTGTAATACTCTTCTTCTAGAACCGCTTTACGCGAGAGGACGATGTTACCGCGGCGTTTGTTGACCTTGATGACTCTCATCCGCAGTTCGGCCCCGCGCAGACTGTCAAGGTTGCGAACCGGGTGCAGGTCCACCTGAGATCCGGGCAGGAAGGCGCGGACGCCAATGTCGACTGCCAGACCGCCTTTGATGCGTTCGATCACACGGCCGGTAATAACCGACTGCTCCTGGTAGGCGCGCTCAATAAAATCCCAAACCTTCATGCGCTCGGCCTTTTCACGAGAAAGCACGATGTAACCGTCACGGTCTTCCGTGCTTTCAAGCAGGACATCGACCTTATCGCCGACCTTTACGGTAATGGCGCCGTTCTCATCCCGGAATTCGTCAAGCGGGATGACTCCCTCGGACTTGAAGCCGACATCGATGATGACTGTTGATTCAGTCACCTTGATGACGGTTCCGGTGATTACTTCCCCTTCTTCGAGATTCTTGAAACTACAGTTGTACGCCTGTAAGAGAGAATCGTAATCCATCTCATTCGGATCAAGCCCGGCCGAGGTAGGCGTTAAAGCCTCGGGTTCACGAGACGCCGAACCATTCGTTTGGCTCCCCGGCATTTTGCTTTGGTCGGCAGCTAACGACATTCTGATTGAAACCTCCTGACACTCTTTTAATCTTACTCTTTGCAGTCGCTGTAAACCGAACAGCCGGGACAAGTCACGACCACGGCCCAGGCGTCCGGGTGGAATGTTTTCAGTAAAAAAAGTTCTTGATTAACGAATCGGAAAGCGGGAAAAGTACTCCTCACGGCACTTTTGACGGGCGACTGAGAATAAGACAATGTTGAAGTACTTCCCTTTGCTGAAATCTGAAGCAACTCTTATACGACGTTGTTGAAGGGTTTGTCAAGATTCACGAACTCGCTGGATTCCACTCCGCCCGTTGATTCTGCTAAACTACGTCGTCGCGGACACCCCCTTGGTGTCCTGTTTTTATTAAGAGGAAAGAAGGAAAAGCAAGATGAAAGAAGGGATTCATCCCAAATATCAACTGGTTAAGGTCCACTGTGCCTGTGGAAATGAATGGGAGACCCGATCCACCAAAGGGGGAGAGATCCGTTTGGAGATCTGCTCCAATTGTCACCCTTTCTTTACCGGGAAGCAAAAGCTCGTTGATACCGCGGGCCGCGTGGAACGTTTCCAGAAAAAGTACGGCAAGGCAGGCACCCGGGCGAGAGGTTAAGCCGCAGGAATGTTGGACAAGTTACAGGCTCTTGAAGACAGGTACGACGAATTATCGGGGATGCTCAGCGACCCCACAATCATCGCGAGCCCCGACAAGTACCACAAGGCGGCCAAGGCTCACTCCGAACTCCAAGAGGTGGTGGAGAAGTATCGTCTCTACCGGTCGCTCTCCCAACAGTTGACTGATGCTAAACGAATTGTTGCGGAAGAGGACGACCCGGAAATGGTGGAACTGGCCCGAGAGGAACAGCGCAACCTGGAAGAGCGGTTGGCGACGACCGAAGAACAACTGCGGCTGCTTCTGCTCCCGAAGGATCCTAACGACAAGAAAAGCGTTGTCCTTGAGATTCGGGCCGGCACTGGCGGTGACGAGGCTACCTTGTTTGCCCAGGAAGTATTCCGGATGTACGCGCGCTACGCGGAACGACGCGGCTGGAAAGTGGAAATGCTCGACGCCCACTACTCAGCGGTCGGAGGCTTCAAGGAAGTGATCGCGCTTGTCGACGGAGAGAATGCCTACAGTCGGCTTAAATTCGAAAGCGGAGTCCACAGGGTGCAGCGGGTCCCAGAGACCGAGGCCCAGGGTCGACTGCATACTTCTGCCGTTACCGTCGCAGTTCTCCCTGAAGCAGATGAGGTCGAAGTTGAGATCGATCCGAAGGACATTCGCATA
>DAOTAI010000007.1:0-29940 GCA_035593865.1 Acidobacteriota bacterium | reverse complement strand
CCAGGTGACTGGACAGGATCAGGCAACCCAACACACCATTCAGCGAGAGCTCTTGGGGAGTCGAAGTGAGGTTCAGCGCCACTAGGAATCTTTGGTCACCCTCTTCCCGCAAATAGGCGATCAGTCCGTCGGGGCACGGGAACGGCTTATACGAGCCTGCGTGTAGCGCCGGGGCCGATCGGCGAAGCTCGAGCAGCCGCTGATAGAGTGTGAGCATGGACCGAGGATCGGACGCTTGCTTCTCCACGTTCACCACTGGATAGCTCGGATTCACGGGAAGCCAGGGCGTGCCGGAGGTAAATCCGGCGTGAGGCCGATCGCTCCATTGCATTGGTGTCCGCGCGGGATCCCTCCCCTTCCCGGGCTGCCTGATGCCGCGCGTATCTCGAACCTGCCCCGGTTCGATGACACCATTTTGCATACCGATCTCTTCGCCGTAATAGATTGTCGGGGTGCCGCGCAAAGTCAGGAGGAGCATTGCCGCTACACGAGCCTGGTCTAATCCGATTCTGGAAGCCACTCGGGGCTTGTCGTGATTCCCCAGCACCCAGTTGGGCCAGGCATACGAGGGAAGCGCCTGTTCATATTTCTCGATGGCCGATTTTATCGTCGTCGCCTCCCAGGGCAGCTGGATCAGTTGGAAATTAAAAGGGAGATGGAGTCCTGAGCCGTTATTCCCGTAATATTCGACAAGCCGTTCCACCGGAAGATAAATCTCGCCGAGAAGCACCCGATCGCCGTAACTATCGGTCACTTCCCGGATTCTCCTGATCAGGTCATGGATTTCCGGGCGATCGCAGCTGTAGACGGGAAGCAGGCTGTTATAAGCGGGCTGATCCGGGGTGTAGTGCGGGTTAGGCGGATTGTCCCGGAACAGCGAATCCTTGATCAGATGCCAGACGACATCAATTCGAAAGCCGTCGATCCCCCGGTCCAGCCAGAACCTGATCACCTGCAGCATGGCCTCTTGCACTTCCGGATTTCGCCAGTTCAGGTCGGGCTGTTCCTTGAGAAAGGCATGGTAATAGTATTGTCCAGTGGCCTGATCCCATTCCCAGGCGCTTCCTCCGAAGATACTCAGCCAGTTGTTGGGTGGTCCTCCCTGTGGTGAAGCATCCCGCCAGATGTACCAGGAGCGCTTAGGGTTATCACGAGATCGTCTGGACTCTAAAAACCAGGGATGTTGATCCGAAGTGTGATTGGGAACCAGGTCAAGAAGCACTCGCAGGTTCCGCTGATGGGCTTGTTCGATCAGGTGATCCAAGTCGGCAAGACTTCCGAATACGGGGTCGACATCGGTGTAATCGGCCACGTCGTAACCGAAGTCGGCCATGGGCGAAGGATAAATCGGGGACAGCCAGAGGGCATCGACACCGAGCCATTTCAAATAATCAAGTCGCGACGAAATTCCCTCCAAATCGCCTTTCCCGTCGCCATTGCTGTCACAAAAGGAAAGGGGGTAAATCTGGTAGATCACCCCCGTTTGCCACCAAGGTCTGATTACTGCTGTGTTCATACTTCCAAGAAAACCACCCGAATTATGGGCGTAAGAATTATAGGTCATAATGAGGTGATGGCTCTTCCTTACCGCTCTCGTGGCCTAGATAGCGACCTGGCAGCTTCCGGGAAAAAACGCAGGGTGAATCCGCGGCTGGCGCGGCTCTCCCATTACCTGGACCGCGTTTTTCGTATTCCCGGGACCAGGATTCGCTTCGGTATCGAGCCCATCCTGGGAATGATCTTCCCGGGCGCCGGAGATGCAGCGATGGCGATCCTGTCCGCCTTGATCGTCATCAGCTCGGTGCGCTACGGCTTGCCCAAGGTTGTGATTGGCCGAATGGTGTTTAACGTTGCGGTTGACTATCTGCTTGGCAGCATTCCGCTGCTGGGCGACTTGTTTGACTTTGCCTTCAAAGCCAACGAGAAAAACCTCGATCTGCTGGACCGATACACCACGGGAGAGCGCCGTGGCGCGAGCTTCGGCGACTGGGTGTGGCTGGTCATTCTTCTTACCATCCTGGGAGCAATTATAGCGAGTGGAGTAGCCTTGCTGATTACGTTACTCGCTTCCTTTGACTTCAGGTTGCTGTAGTGCTGAAGACCCTTATGCCCGTGATTTTGATTGTCGTCCTTTTATCGTTCACCCGGGCATTTGCCGGCCAGGAAAAGCCAGATGCCATTCACAGCGGGCCGGCGGATGAGATCGTTGTGACCGCAGCCCGGGTCGAGCAGTCAATCACTGAGTCCGCTTCCCTGGTGACGGTGCTGCCTGAAGAAAGAATCTCGGCCACCCCGTTCCTGGTGCTGGATGATCTTCTCCGGGCGGTACCCGGTTTTTCGCTCCTCCGACGATCAAGCAGCCTGGTGGCGCATCCCACCACTCAAGGGGTGTCGCTTCGAGGGATCGGTCCCAGCGGAGCCAGCCGATCCCTGGTCCTGTTAGACGGTATTCCGCTTAACGACCCCGTTGGAGGTTGGGTCTACTGGAACCGGATGCCGTTTGCCGCGCTTAGCCGGGTTGAAGTTGTCAGGGGGGCAACCAGCCAGCTTTACGGCAGTTCGGCACTGGGGGGAACCATCCAGTTGATACCCAAGAAGCCCTCGAGCAGGTCTTTGTTGGTACGAGGTCAGCTGGGGCAAGCCGGTGTCCTGGACGTGGATGTCGGTGCGGCCGATCAGAGAGGGGACTGGGCCTACCTGTTCGCAGGACGCGTGCTCGACAGTTCCGGTTACTATCTGATTCGCGAGGAAGTCAGGGGAGCGGTCGATACGAAGGCCAGTTCCGCTTTTCAGACTTTCTTTGGGCGGGTCTATTACAAGTCTTTGCATGCCGGACTGAACCTGTTCAAAGAGTCGCGTAACAACGGCACCCAGATCCAGACTAATAACTCCCGCCTGGCGCTTTTTGACGTCGGTTTGAACAGGGCCGGATGGGATGCTCGCTTCTACGTCCAATCGGAGCTGTTTCGCAGCAACTTCTCGCGAATTCTGAGCGATCGGTCGGCGGAATTTCTGACCAGCCGTCAGGAGATACCTTCAATAGCTTACGGTGCGGCGTGGACCTGGCGGCCGTCCTCCATTCTTCAGTTCGGCGCGGATTGGAGGTACGCCGGCTGGGATCAGTACGATCAAAACCTCGCAGGTTTGTTCGCGCAACTCTTGCTGCCTGTCTCGCCTTCGTTGGACCTCCTCGTTGGGGGCCGGCTGGACCTCTGGCAGAACGAGCGGATGCAGACGAGCGCGAATCCACGCGCCGGACTGGTGTGGCGGACAAATGAATGGCTGACAGTGCGCAGTTCTGCCTACCGGGGTTTCCGTTCTCCGACCCTGAATGAGCTGTATCGGCCGTTCCGTGTCGGAAATGTCGAGACGCTCGCAAACCCGGCGCTGGGCGAGGAATACCTGTGGGGGGGCGAGAGTGGGGTGGACTTTCACCCGAATCGTCGCCTTCTGCTAAGAGTCAACGGATTCTGGAACTCGCTGCAGAACCCTGTCTCTAACGTGACATTGTCAACGACACCAACACAGGTGTTGCGCCAGAGAATGAACCTCGGGGGCATCGCGGTGAAGGGTTTGGAGACCGAGGTGACGCTCGACTATGAAAGGTACGCCCTTCGTGCCGGCTATCTCTATTCGGCGGCTTCGGTTAAAGGAAGCCGATTGGAAGTTCCCCAGGCGCCCGCCCACCAGGCGGTCCTGGGCTTTGACTACGATCGGGGTGTTCTCGCAACCATTCAGGCACGGTGGATAGGTCACCAGTATGAGGACGACCTGAACACCCTTGACTTGCCCGGATACGTTGTCGTCGATTTCCTGGTCAGTCGGCCGGTAGCCGATAACCTCAGGCTCTTCATGTCAGTGGAAAATCTGTTCGGCCGGGAATACGTGGTAGGGCGGACGCCGGTAGAGCAACTTGGTTCGCCGCGCCTCATCCACGGCGGCCTCGCGCTCGATCTCCAGAAATAATCGCCAGACCAAAAAACAGGACCCCAAGCACTTGAACCGACTTGTCTTTCGCCCCAGCGCTGGACCACCAGCTCGCCTGCACTTGGGGTCCTCCGAGGCGGTGGGTTTCATCCGGGCGCTGGCGCGCCCTTCTTCGAAACCCACCCCACGTCTCTCTCAGTCCTTGGAGTCCTTTAGGTCCTTGGAGTCTCTTAGACTCCCCTGGACCCCTTCGCCTAAAGAACCGCCTCCAGCGCTTTCAGTTCGGGCTCTCCAGGACCCAGCGGCAGACAGACTTTGCCACGCTGGACGGTAGATCTCAGAGCTCCCATCATCACCTCGAACCCCTTGAATGCTCTCTCACCGTCACAGGGATGGGTCTTGGAAGGATCATCCAGCCAGTCGGCAATATCCTGGATATAGAACGGCATATCGTGGGCGTAGTCCATGTAACCGGGACCTGAAAAGGCGCCGTCTTTAGTGACCGCCCGCCAGCCGCCTCCCTTGCCTTCTTTGCCGGTCAGCACCTCGGCGAAACCTTCTGTTCCCTGGGCGCCGATCCGTACCTTGTGCCACATAGAATCAACTTCTGGAACATCCGGGGCGTCTGCGCCGCATTCGAAGATGCCGCGCACGCCATTGGCAAACTGGACCAGCGCGCACACGTAGTCAGGCGAACTGTGTACGTCGGCAAACTTCTCTTTGCCTGAAGCCTGGCCGGCAACCCAGACCGGGTCGGCGTAGTCGTTGTACCAACTGGCGTATTCAATCAGGTGGGTCATCATATGCATCATCCAGCCGATTGAATGGCCGTAGACCGTGTGAACCCGACCAATGGCGCCGCTCGAGATAATCTCTTTCACTTTTCGATAATGCTCTCCGTAGCGATGCTGGTGGCTGACGACTGATTTCACCCCGGCCTGGCGCATCAGGGAGTACATCTCGATTGCCTCATTCATCGATAAGGCAATTGGCTTTTCGAAGGCGATCAGCTTCACTCCCGCCTCGACCCCGGCCTTGATGAAAGGCAGCCGGATCTGCGGAAGCGTGCAGAAGACGAATACGTCCGGCTTGCAGTTGTTTAACATGCGGGCGGCATCCGTGTCCGCCACCTCAACGCCGTACTTCTGTTTGGCCGCGTCCAGGCGTGCGACATCGATATCGCACAATCCTACGAGTTTGAAACGGGGATTGGCCGCCAGTGCATCGGCGTGATGCATGCCGCGCTTCCCTAAGCCAGCTACGGCAACGGTATACGTTGGTTGGCTCATACTATCCTACCTGTTCTTCGGCCAGTCGCGGACGACCTGAATGGTGTACTGAATTTCCTCTTCCGTCAGCTCGGGGAACATCGGCAGGGAAATGCAGGAAGAGCTGTTCTTCTCGGCGTTGGTCAACGGCTCAGGAATCCGGGCAGGCTTGCCCCACGGGAACCCGTCCTGTTGGTGAATCGGAATCGAGTAATGGGTCTTGGCATCGACTCCGTTCTTGGCCAGATACTCGAGCATTGGGTTTCTTTCGGCCGGATCTTTAGTCTCGATGACGTAAAGGTGAAACACGTGGCGATAGCCCGGGCGCACGTACGGAAGGTCGATAAAATCGCAATCCTGGAGACATTGCGTATACTTTTGAGCGATTTCGATTCGCCGGTCGCTCCATTCACGGATGTGTTTGAGCTTGGCGCTCAAAATGCCGGCATGCAGGTCGTCCAGTCGGCTGTTGAACCCGAAACTATGCACGTCTCGTTTGTTGGACCCGTGGTTGCGCAGCTTGCGAATTCTGTCGTTAAGGAATTGGTGGTTCGTTGTCACTGCTCCGCCATCGCCGAATGTACCGAGGTTCTTCTGGATAATGAAGCTGGTTGTGACCGCGTCTGAGAGTTCGCCGATTTTGAAATCGTCCCCATGCGCATCGATCGCCTGGGCGTTGTCTTCGATGACCAGCAGTCCGTATTCGTCAGCGATTTTTCGGATCTCTCGCATAGGAGCGCACTGGCCGTAAAGGTGGACGGGGATGATTGCCCGGGTGCGCTTGGAGATGGCCCGGCGAACGGCCTCCGGGTCGATACATCGGGTATTGGTATCGCAGTCAACCAACACTGCCGTGCACCCGGCAATCCAGATTGCCTCGGCAGTCGCGAAGAAGGTGTTGGCATTGGTAATGATTTCGTCGCCCTCTTTAAGTCCTAGGCCCATGATGGCGAGCCAGATAGCGTCGGTGCCGTTCCCGACCCCGATGGCGTACTTTGATCCGGCATAAGCAGCCAGTTCTTCCTCAAACCTTTTCAACATCGGTCCTTGGACGTACTGTCCGCTCATGAGGACTTCTTGGATCTTGGCGTCGATCTCACCCTTGATGCTCTCATACTGCCTGACGTGACCATAGAATGGAACTTTCATTGATGGCTCCTCCCGTTTAAGCGGTCTTTCTTGCCAGTATGATATAGATCGCTTGAGCGACTGACAAATCACGTCCTTTCCACCTCGAAACGCTCGTTTCGCCAGATCACGCGCACTTCGGGTGGGGCTTCGTAGTCCTTGATTTTTAAGAGTTCCAGGGGATTTTGAAATCCAATTTGCCGGAGATTCGATTCGGAAAAAATCTGCAAACCGGCCAGAAAGTTCATGCAATCCAGCATGCAGGCACTGGAGCCAACCAGGTGCTGTCCCACCGGATTCCATATGCGCCCGCCCTCTTCAAGGACGACTTTTTGTCCCAGGCAGTCGTACTCGCCTGGAGGAAACCCGGCAAGCGACGTGGCATCGCTGACCACAATCAATTTCTCGATGCCTTTGACTTTGGCGACAACGCGGATGAAAGAAGCAGGCAGGTGATGGCCATCGGTGACCAGCATGGCGATGAGGCGCTCTTCGTCTAGCTGGTCCCACAATGGATTGGGATGGCGCGGGAGCATATTGGCTATTCCGTTACCGAGATGGGTGCTTGCCTGGGCGCCCGCGTCGCACGCTCGTCGAATCGTCTCGGCATCGGCCAGGTGGTGGCCCAGGCAGACCGTTATTCCGGCTTTGACTGCGTGATCGATCAAAGTCAGCGCGCCGGGCCTTTCTGGCGCCACAGTCAGGATGCTGATCCTGTCTTGCGCCAGTTTTCTGAGATGATCCAAAACACGAGTCGAGGGCGCCAAGACATGGTCGCGTGGATGAGCACCTCGAGCTCCGTCCTCGGGCGAAATGAAAGGTCCCTCTAAGTGAAGTCCGAGGATCGCTCGTTCAAGATACGGTTCCTTAAGGCTCTGGGCCAGAACAGGGAGGTTCGCTTCATAGAGCTCCATCGACGAAGTGATAATGGTCGGGCAGTAAGCGACGGTGCCGCGCTTCTGGAGCTCCCGGGTGACATCCCGAATCTTCGTAGCCGTCAATCCGAATGAAGAGAAGTCGACACCTAGGAAGCCGTTAACCTGCAAATCCACGAACCCGCCAAACTGGTCATTTCGTTTTTTCATAGGCAGTCAGCCTTAATGGTACAGCACGGAATTGGACTTGTCCGCGGAGAAGCGCCATACTGTTATCAAGGTACCGAAAAACGAGTCTTTCCTTTCAAGGTCAATTCGCTGCACTTGCAGAAGCGGCTGAGAACGGCAAGAAACCCTGACTGCCGCATACAGGCAACGTGTCGCGAGAGAAACTTTTGGGTTCGGTTTTTCATCCTTAACAAACGCGGGACGTTTTATCTGCCAGTAGGTCCCCAGTGAGCAGCAGTGCGACTCACCTTGATCTGGCGCGGGTGGTACGGTTATGAGCAGTCAAAGAGTTGCGCAGAACAGTAGGAACTCCTGCGTGTTGGCTCATTTTTTGGTATTCCGATGTCAGCATCGGATCACTTCGCCTTAGCACGGGCATCCTAGCTCCAAGCTTACCTGTTTATCGATCCTCGCAGAAATGCAGCGGTGTATGGCGAATCGCCACCGGTCCACGCACGCGGAGTCACCCGACGGATCGACAGAAGATTGGACATCGATAAGGTTAATAGGGCTGTGTTTACCGAACCTATAGAAAAGTTTTCTTTCCAGTTGAGAAGCATTTGGACACAACTCTCCCATACCGGCACATTGTCCGGAGGGCGGCGCTTAACCGGATACGGGCAGCGCCTGGTTATTCGGCGGCCGCCGACGTGGTTGTTCTGGGCGCTCGTTGTTGCCGCTTTGATGATGGGTGTTTTCTACGAAGTCCAGACCTCGGCGTTGCAAAGCCGTGTCTTTTCTTACCTTTCCAGAAGAATGACGTATACGGTGCAGCCCGGTGCGAGTTCGACCATCGTTTTCCCGACGGGCGGACCACTCAACGAGCGCCGGGGATACTCGCGGATACCGCAATTCCAGGAACGACTCGAGAGCCAAGGGTTTAGTGTGGCCGAGCAGGCTCGATTCTCAAAGTATCTTTCATACGTCGCGAAATGGGGAGTCACGCCGCCGTTCCGGTTGCCGGCAGATGCGGGCCTGAAGATCAAGAGCACGGATGGCGTTCTGCTTCATCACCCGGCTGGCGTGGAGCAACTGTTCGAGGGCTTTGACGAGATTCCACCGCTGGTGATGGAAGCTCTGCTGCTGATCGAAAACCGGCAACTGGCAGTCGAATCCGCGTATCCGACCAACAACCCGGTCGTCGAATGGGACCGACTGGCTAAGGCTTCCCTGACGTACGTGGGCAGCAAACTGGGGTTGCCCGTGCGCCTGGAAGGGGGCAGCACACTCGCTACCCAGCTGGAGAAGTATAACTTTTCCAAGAATGGCCGGACCGATTCCCCCAGCGAGAAGCTAAGACAGATTTTCTCTGCCAGCCTGCGCGCCTACAAGGACGGGGCGAACACTGTAAATGCCCGCCGCAACATTCTGACCGACTATTTGAACTCGATGCCACTGGCCGCAGCCCCGGGATTTGGGGAAGTCAATGGACTTGGGCAGGGTCTTCAGGCCTGGTTCGGCAAGGATTTCGGGGAGACGATGGCGCTGTTGCGCGAGCAGCACGATTCGCCCGAAAAAGCCGCCGCCTTCAAACATGTTTTAACGCTCCTGGCCTCTCTGAGAGCGCCGTCGTACTACCTGACTGAAGACCGGGCGGCGCTCGAGCAACGGGTTCGCTTTTACGCCCGGCTGTTGGCTGAGTTCGGCATGATCAGCCCTTACTTTAGCCAGTTGGTGCAGGACGCTGAGGTCAACTTCCTCCCCCGGGCCGGATTATCTGCAAAGGGGTTCGATCCTCGGCAAAAGCTGTCCGCAGCGCTGCGTAAAGACCTGGGATCGCTCCTCGGCGTCTCAGACTTCTACACCTTGAACCGCTTGGATTTGGAGGCACGGGCATCAGTGGATGCCACGCTTCAGGAATCCGTCGACCGGTTGTTCGCCCACCTGAGCGATCCGGAGTTTCTACGCGAAAATGGCTTTATTCAAAATCGGCTTTTGCTCTCAGGTGACCCGGAAAAGGTCATCTACAGTATGATTCTTTATGAGCGCACACCCCAGGGTAACGTGCTGCGAGTCCAGACCGATAACCTTGCCCGCCCCTTGGATGTCAACGAGGGGATTAAGTTGGAATTGGGAAGCACGGCCAAGCTCCGAACCCTGGCGCATTACCTGGAAATCGTTGCCTCCCTGTACTATGAACGCCACTCCCTAAGTGATCCAAAGGATCCAATCACCCGTTTTGTCTATGAAGCATACCAGCGGAATCCGCAGCTGAGTCTGGAGGATCTGCTGCAGCAAGCGCTGGACCGAGAGTATTCGGCCAGCCCGGGAGAAGTCTTTTTCACAGGCGGCGGCGTTCACACCTTCAGCAATTTTGACGCTGACGATAATGGACGCCGCATGAGCGTGCGCGAGGCAACCCGGCGCTCGACTAACCTGGTCTTCATCCGTCTTATGAGAGATCTGGTCCGCTATCACGAGGCCCGTTTGCCTTATGACGCGGATGAAATACTCTCTGATCCGGAAAATCCGACCCGAAAGCGCATGCTGCAGGAAATTGCCGATGCCGAATCGCGGCAGGTCCTCTTGCGCGCCTTCAATGATTTCCAAGGGAAAGACAAAGCCGGAATTGTCTCTGCTCTTCTCGGATCCCGGGCCAAGAGTTCTCGACATCTTGCCATCCTGTTTTTCGCCTGGAATGGGACTTCCCATCGCGACACCTTGAAAGCGATATCTGACTGGCTCCACGACTTCGGAGTGCCGCCCAAGCCTAACGAAGACGAAAAGCTGACCGAGGCGTACGGCAATCCCAACCTGAACCTGGCCGACTACGGCTACCTGCTCGATATTCACCCGCTGCGTGTTTTCGCGGCCGGGGAAATGATCCGGCAACCGGAGATCAGTTCAGAGGAACTGCTTGCCCGCAGCCGGCCGGCGATAGACATCTCTTCGTCCTGGCTCTTTCGGCCGCGCAACCGGCGAGCCCAGGACCTGCGGCTCAAAATCCGGATAGAGCAGGACGCCTTCACCCGGATGACGCCTTACTGGCGTCGTTTGGGCTTTCCCTTTGAGCGGCTGGTGCCCTCTTATGCGACGGCAATAGGAAACTCGTCGGATCGGCCCGCTGCCTTGGCGGAGTTGATGGGGATTATTCTGAACGATGGACAAGCTCGACCGACTTTCCGTTTCCATGAGCTGCGCTTTGCGCGTGGAACTCCATACCAGACCGTCGTTGTTCCGTCTACGAGCGAGAGTCGTCAAGTTATGGTCCCAGCTGTGGCCCGCGCGCTGCGCGAGGTGCTTGCCGAGGTGGTTGATGGTGGAACCGCCCGGCGCGTCTCCGGGGTCTTCAAGGACATGAACGGAAAGAAAATCACAGTTGGAGGTAAGACCGGTTCGGGGGACAATCGAATCAAATCCTTCAGTCGCGGCGGAGGGCTGTTGTCCTCTCGGGCGGTCAGCCGGACGGCGACTTTTACCTTTTACATTGGCGATCGTTACTTCGGTGTTATTACGGCTTCGGTTCTTGGTCCGGAAGCCGATGACTACCGGTTTACCAGCGCTCTTCCCGTCGAGATCTTAAAGAAGCTCGCCCCGGCGATTACCGCCCGGTTTGACGACGTCGCCGATTCCTGACCCGTAGAATCCGCGTTATCCGTGTAATCAGTGCCATCCGCGGGTCTGATTCCGCGGATAGCGCGGATTACGCGGATAACGCGGATCCTACGATACCCACAGAAAGATGATTTTCACAGTACGAGTGTGGCAAAATTGTGGATCGCGTCGTGCTTGACCATTTGAGGATAAGGAGAAGGATGAGGTAATCATAAATGTGCGCTACAGTGTCTCCCCCTTCTACAGATTTCATCCGGGAGATTATTCGAAGAGATCTTGAGTCAAACAAGTACGGCGGGCGGGTTCATACCCGGTTTCCCCCGGAACCGAATGGCTATCTCCACATTGGCCACGCCAAGTCAATCTGCCTGAATTTCGGGCTTGCGGCGGAATTCGGCGGGAAATGCAACCTCCGTTTCGACGATACGAACCCGACCAAGGAAGATGTCGAGTACGTCGAATCGATCATGGAGGATGTGCGCTGGCTGGGTTTCGATTGGGAAGACCGCCTGTTTTATGCCTCGGACTACTTCGAACAGCTTTACCAGTTCGCTATTCAGCTCATCAAGAAAGGGAAGGCATACGTCGACGATTTATCGGCGGAGGAGATCCGGGAGTACAGGGGAACACTCACCGAACCCGGCAAGGAAAGCCCCTACCGGTCGAGATCGGTTGAGGAGAACCTCGAACTGTTCGAAGCCATGAGAGCCGGCAAATTCGAGGACGGAAGCCGGGTGTTGCGTGCCAAAATCGACATGGCGTCGCCTAACCTGAATATGCGTGATCCCGTTATTTACCGGATTCGCCGGGCGACACATCACCGCACCGGAGACGCCTGGTGCATCTATCCGATGTACGACTTCGCGCATGGCTTCTCAGATTCGATTGAGGGCATTACGCACTCGATATGTACGCTTGAATTCGAAGATCACCGGCCGCTTTACGATTGGTTCCTCGACCAGGTGAACGCATATCATCCGCAGCAGATTGAATTCGCTCGGCTTAATCTGAGTTATACGGTGCTGAGCAAACGGAAGCTGCTGCAGCTGGTCCAGGAGGGTGTGGTTTCAGGTTGGGACGATCCCCGGATGCCCACCATTTCGGGCTTGCGCCGGCGGGGTTATACGCCCGAGGCGATCAGGAGCTTCTGCGAAGTCATCGGTGTGGCAAAACGTGATGCCATCGTTGATATTGGCCTGCTGGAGCATGCCATTCGCGAAGACTTGAACCGACGTGCCCCGCGGGTGATGGCAGTGCTGCGCCCGCTCAAGCTCGTGATTGACAACTATCCCGAGGGGCAGGTGGAAGAACTCGATGCCATCAACAACCCTGAGGACCCGACGAGCGGAATGCGGAAAGTGCCTTTTTCGCGAGTGCTTTACATCGAGCAGGACGACTTTCGAGAGACACCGCCGCCCAAGTACTACCGGCTCTCTCCCGGAAGGGAAGTCCGACTTCGGTACGCCTATTTCGTAAAGTGCACGGATGTCGTGAAGGACGAGAACGGGGAGATCATCGAAGTCCATTGCACTTATGATCCGACAACCCGCGGTGGAGATGCACCGGATGGCCGAAAAGTGAAAGCGACGATTCATTGGGTTTCTGCCGAGCACTCTTTTCCTGCGGAAGTCAGACTGTACGATCGGCTTTTCACCAAACCGAATCCAGAAGAGGGCGGCGCCGATTTCAGAGAGTCGCTCAATCCTAACTCGCTTGAAGTGCTTAAGGACTGCCGTGTGGAACCCTCTTTGGCCGGCGTCGCGCCGGGGTCGAGGTTCCAGTTCGAACGCCTGGGCTATTTCTGCACCGATTCGGTCGATTCAAGACCGGATGCCCTCGTATTCAACCGCACAGTCCAATTGCGGGATACCTGGGCCAAGATAGCCGCTAAGCAGGCGTGATCCATGAGAGCGTAATCATCCGTGTTATCCCGCGCTATCCGTCCTATCCGCGGGACGGTACTCCCGCGGATAGGACGGATAGCGCGGGATAACACGGATGAATACGCTAGTTTTCTCAGCACGCCGATGTTTTCACTAACTCACTCCGCTCTTGTGGGAGCACCTGCGGGATTTTGTACCAGGATTTCGACCCGGCGGTTGTCCTCCCGGCCCGCGGCGGAATCGTTCGAAGCGATCGGCTCCTGTTCGCCCAGGCCTCGAACGGCGACAACCAGGTTGGAATCAACCCCTGATTGGATCAGAAACTCCCTGACCGAATCCGCCCTGGCCCTGGACAGTTCCTGGTTGTATTCAGCACGTCCTACATTGTCTGTGTGGCCTTCAATCGTAAGCCGGTAATCCCCGACTGCTTTGAGAGCTTCCGCCACCTTTTCCAGCACCTTTCGGGCTTGCGGCTTGAGCCGAGCGCTATCGAACTCGAACAGAGTATCCGGGACGTTGAGGACCAATCCCTCCATGGTCTCCCGGGTTTCTACTATTGGGCCCAATGCGTTGCGTAACTGCTTCAGCGTCTGAGTTTGCTCCTCCTGAAGCTGATCTAATTGTGTTTGAATCTGCTGGTGAGCCTGGCGCTCCTTCTGGAGCTTAGCCTTGGCCTGTTGGGCTTCCAGGCGTGCCTGATCTACCTGCTCACGAGCCTGGTTCAGCAGGGCCTGTGCCCGCTCTACCTCCTGCTGAGCAGCCATAAGATCGGCTCTCTGCTGTTCGGTAACCGCCTCCTGGTTCTGCATGTCCTGCTGGCGTTTGGCCAGCTGTTGTTGTGCCTGTTCGGCCTGGCGAAGGGCCCTTTCTGCCTCGAGAAGCCTTTGTTCCCGTCGTTGCTGTTCAAGGACCAGTTCCTGATAGCGCCGCCACTCCGTGTCGCGAGCTTCATCAAGCCCTTGCTGGCGCCCTCGTTCCTCAGCACGAGCCGTCTCCGCCCGGAGTTCTTCAATCCGCTGCATGGCCTGTTGTCGGGCCTGTTGCTCCATGTCCGCCTTGAGACGCCACTCTTCGGCTTCCAGACGGGCTCTTTCCACTTCAGATTGTGCCGCCTGGATTGCCTCCCTGAGCTGGGCTAACCGATGTTCATTGCGTCTGTGCTCCTCGGCGATCTGGGCTTCAAGAAGCCTCTCCTCAGCTGTGGCCTGGGCTTGGACTGCAAGTCGTACCGCTTCACGGCTCAGCCCCAGGCGATCTTCGGGATCGCTCCCATCGGCGACAGCTTCTTCGGCGCGTTGGAGCGCCTGGCGTGCTGCCTTCAGTTCTGCAGAGGCAAACTGGGTCGCACCCAATCGTTCGGCTAGGCGAACGGCCGTGCGCGCCTGTAAAACATCCAGCGCGACTTGGTCGCTCTCGATTTGCGGAGCTTGTACAAGCGTATCCCGAGCCACGTCATAGTGACCCGCTCGTGACCTGAGATGCACCACGCTGGATCGCTGAACGCGATCACTATCCGGTGTCTCCATTTTGAGGACTGCCAAGTGGCTGGGGAAGTCGACCAGAAAATGAGGCTCAGCAGTAACGAAAATTCCGAACCGGGACAGTGGTGTGCTCGCTTTCAGTTCTGCCTCGTTGTCGTCAACAATCAGCTCTCCGAGATTCTGTACTTGCCCTTCGGGCGTCACGAGCCAGAGGACATAAGTGTTGATATCCCCGCCAAACAGAAGCGCCGGCTGCATATTGTCCAACTCGACCTCGATCTGGGTCATTCCTTCTTTGTGCTTGACCTCCGCCTTGCCTTCAGCCTTCGGCAAGCGAGAAGTCCCTTTCAAATCAAGCGTGATACCCTGACCGGCGGGTAAGTCGACCGTCAAAAATTCCTGGATTTCCGGAACGCGGGACTGGTTACCCGGTGCTGCCTGCCCGCACAAAGCGGGAGACAGCACCGCAAACAGCCCGGTGACTGCGAAATCTATCCAACCCTTGCCCATAACCACCCCTTACCCCGGGCTAAGCAAACACGATACCAACTATCATCGAAAGCGGCAGGGGATGGATCTTAACTGCAGACCGTTGGAAGCATAGGAAATGAAAGAGAGCCGGAGGGCCCCACACTATGAGCGGAGAGAGTTGGTATGTCCGACACCGAGGAAATCTTCCCTTATTACCTGTATGAACCTGATCGGTTCGCCGGTTCTTGGGCATGCCGGCCTACACCCGAATTCGGCCGAGTCACCACCTTACGTCAGTCCCGATACCGCCAAGCAGGCGGAGAACCCCTGACCAGGAGGAGCCGCGAACCGGCAACTGCCTATTCGTCTTCTTCTTCCACAGCGGTTTCCAGGCGGCGGGAGAAATCGTCCTCAAGAAGTGCATCATCTTGAAAGTCGTCAAAGTCGTCAAAGTCGTCGTAGATGCGCCCGCCGGGTTTTTCTCGAATCGGTTTCTTGGGACCTCCCCGTTCAAACCGCGCCGAGAAGTCGGATCTGCGCCCGCCGGCCTTCCGCCGTTCAGGTGCGCGTCCGGCGCGTCCAGACCGAGTCTGCTCCATTTCGAGCGGGGGCATCCGATCGACCCGGGGTGACCGGTCAAAGGATGCAGGTCCAGCCGGCGCCCGCATTTCGCGCGGGGGGCCGAATCGCCGTCCGTCTTCGGGCGGCCGGCTTTCGCGGGCACGTGCTTCACTGATTGATAAGTTTCTGCCTTTGAACGGTTGGTTGTTGTAACGGCGAATCGCCTCCTCCGCCTGGCCGCTTTCCGTGAATTCAACGAAGGCAAACCCTCTCGGTTTGCCAGTTTCACGGTTCACCGGCAGGTAGACCGACGACAGAGTGCCAGCAGGCGAGAGGTACTCTCTCAGCTCGGCCTCAGTCGTGTCATAGGGGAGATTGCCAACAAAAAGACGCACAGACACCAGAACCTCACTTTGGGGGATGTGGATGTCCCCAGCAGATGCGGAGGACATCAAATTGAACATTACCCGGTGATATCCGGGACTCTAACAAACAAATATCAGGCACGTATCTTTATAAGCGGGTGGTTTTCAGGAAAGTATCTATACTGCGGCTCTAACATAGCTTCTCGATGCTGATTGTAGCGTATCGAGCAACGGTCATCCTTTCGGGCACAATTTTGGCACAGTATAGCACGGTTGATAGAGGGGAATACTACAATCAACATGATCCCCGCAATCCGCGTAATCCGCGGGAAAGCAACCGCGGATAGCGCGAACAGCACCGAGAGCACGGATAATGCGCGTAACCTCAAAACGCCTGGCCAATACTTATGAAAAAAGCCCCCACTGATTCGTCGGGTCTTCGGTCGAGCTTGAGCCCGTAGTCTGCCCGGATCAGAACAAAGGGTGTTCGGATACGCAGCCCGAATCCATAGGACGCCCGGACTCTGAACGGATCAAAGTCGCGCCAATCCGGATAAACATTGCCGACATCGATGAACCCGACACCGTCAAAAACGCTGAACAGCGGGAAGCGCAGCTCGTTGTTCATAACAAACACTGCCTCTCCGCCGCTTGGCCTCCCAATGGCGTTGAGCGGTCCCAGGGCATCTCGCCTGAACCCTCGTACCGTGGTCTCACCTCCGGCGAAAAACCTTTCGCTCGGGATCAATTCCTGCCCCCCGAGCCCTTGCGCCAAGCCCAGGCGAACAGCTCCGGCGTATACCAGGCGCGGCTTTTCCACACCGATCCAGGGGATCTCGCTTGGTTCGCTGAGTGCGATGTAGCGGTAGAACTGGCCGTAGTATCTGACATAACGGAGATCGGACCCGAGCAGCGCCGGGGCATACTCGACGGCGTGCGAAGTAAAGGCCCCTTCGGTAGCATCCAGAAGATCGTCGCGAGTATCACGCGTCAAGGTGATTGAAAGCGGAGCAAGAGTGAGGCTTAGGTCACCGCCATCAAACAGGCCGGTCGTCCGGGCGCGCTCAAACCGATACCCGTAAGAAAGCACGTAGTGATCCGCGAGCAAGGCCTCCTGGCGGATCGAGACTCCGAACCGGTCCGTGGTGAAGTCCGCTTCGTCGTCGATTTCGCGGAGTCCATACGCCGTCAGGGACGTTTCAAATGGCAGAGAAAGGAGGGAAGGTTGTGAAAAGATGCCCCGCACTTCTCGAGCGCGCTGATCAAATCGGCCTCGAAACCTCAGAAGACGGGCATGACCCAGTGAGTTCCGGTTGGTGAGATCCCCCACGACTCCTGGCCCTCTATCGGTGTCATAAGACCCCCCGTATCGGAACTCAAACGGGGGAACTTCCTGGACTGACACCACCAAGCGCACGGGCTGCTGGTTGTCATTCGGATCCGGGTCCGGTTGAATCTCTTCGCTCTCGATCTCGATGAGCGAATAGGCGCCCGTGTCATACAAATTAACACGCGATTGCGCCACTTTCTCCGGATCGAGAAGATCTCCTGCCTTCAGTTCGAGCTGGTTGCGCACCAGTTCCGCGCTGGTCCTGTTCTGGCCGCTGACGCTCACCTCGGTCACCACCTTCTGACGGTTCTCCTCGATGTTGAATTCCAGGATGATCCTCCCGGATTCAGCGTCTCGTTTAGCAGTGTGTCTTACCTCGACATCGGTGTATCCTTTTCTCCGGTATAAGGTCTCAATGACTTGGATTGAGTCTCGAACCCTGGCTGTATCGTAGACATCTCCCGCACGCAATTTCAGCACATTGGCCAGGTCTCGGTCTTCAAAAACCTTGTTTCCGTTGAAGCTGAACTCTCCCACGCGGTAAAGCTCGCCTTCTTCGATTGGAATTACCACCGTGGCCACTCCCGCGGCCGAATCCAGTTCATGGTCAATTTCCTTGACCTTCGCCTCCAAAAACGCGCTTTGAGCATAGAAGGCTTTCAACGACTTTTGAACGGCTTCCGGATCGGTGAAGAGGCGCTTTTCCAGCCCGGTGTCGTAAATATATTGTTCCAGGCGTTTAGCGGGGACCTGTTCAGCACCCGGGAACCGCAGTCGAACTTCCTGGTACTTATCTCCCGGTTCTACCTGAAAGACCCCCGTCTTATCGTAGTCGCCGCTTGTCTCGGAGATCTCATAACGAACCTGCGGCGCGAGAAAGTTCTGGGAGGCGAGGTACGTGCGAATCTCTTGAATTGCATCCGCCGCCCGCTGCGAATCGAACACCCCGCCAGCCCAGACCTCAGTCACCCTCTCTCTCAGATCATCCGGAGGTTCGAACCCCAGAAAACTCAGTTCGACTCGCGGGCCAGCCTGTATATCGACGCTAATATCGATGCGTTCCGGACTTTCTTCCCTGTTGAAACGAATCCTCGCCTCAAGGTAATCCTGCTTTCTATAAAGGTTCTCCAGTCTGTCCAGACCTTCGCGGATCTTAAAGAAGTTGTAGTTCTGGCCACTTTTTACATCGAACTTATCCTGGAGGTCGGAAAGCGGGAGGACGGGGTTGCCGGTGAAAGTGACCTCGCCGACTTTCCGTTCCTCACGATCGGATTTTTCAGCCTCTCCGAACCCCGGCTGCAGGCCAAAGAGCAAGCGGTGATTGAACTCGAACCGGTAAAGGTTCTGATTCGGATTCGTTTGGCTCACCTTGGTGTTCGTATGATGCGACACACGGGCCCCGAACGCTCGACTGAGCTGGTAGTTGGCGATATAGATCTGGTCGCTGCTATCGATCAGATTCATCGAATACACAAGCTCAAGGTCCTTGGTGATGTCTTGCCCGATAGTCAGTCGGGCGCCAGGGTCCGATTCCCCGGCGATCAGCTCGGGTTCGACCCGCACCTGGCTCAACCCGGTTGCCCTTTCAAGCCCGGATCCCACGCGTTGTGCCACGTCTCCGCTCAGAAGCGACAAGGCTTGCTCGGTGGCGACTTCGGTCTCGCTTCCCCTCAGCTCGCTCAGCGTGCGCCCGGTAACAAGCAGGGATATGATGTCCGGCTCAGGAAGCGGTGGATTGCTGGATGTGAAATTGGCTTCCAGGTCGTCGGCAGGACCGGTCAGTTGAAGCGTAATCTCGTTATCCCCCACCTGGGTCCGTGCTTCCACGTCCAAGACTGGCTCAATTGAAGTCTCATTGACGAAAGTGACTGTGCCTCTCTCCACCAGGTAGTCTCGCTCCTGCAAGTAGATTTCGCCGCCTTCCAGGACATTGAGTCGTCCGGTGAGCCCCGGCCGATCCAGGGTCCCGGTCAGACGAAGATCAGTGACTACGAGGACCTGGGCGAGGTTGTTGTCGAATACGATCGGCTGCTCGGTATCGATGTCGATTCTCAGGTTTAAACGCGACAATGACGGCTGCTCCTCTTTAATCAACCCGGAATCATCGTCGCCTCGAAACTGGTTAAGCATCTCGGTCCAGATGCCAAACGAACGTGTGTACGCCCCTTCGCTGATTCCAACCCGTCCGGCGAGCAACAATTGGTCCCTTTCGGCCGATCGCAGTTGCAGGTCCGCTGACATTCCCAACTGAAGTCCTTCGGGGTATTCGATAAAGAAGTCCCGAGCGTTCGCTTCGATAGAAACGTCTCGTAAAGCCCCGGATTCGTATGCAAAAGCGCCCCCTGCCTCCAGTGCGCCACCGTTGATCGTTCCGGTCAGCCGTTCAATAGCGACTCGATTGCCCTCGAAGTTCAATCGGCCGCTCAAATCGGTCATGCTTACTTCGGGCTCTTCGAGCTGGAGTTGTACCTGGTTGACTTCCAGGTACCCGTCCAGGGAGGGTTTGCTCCGGGTTCCTTTGGCGCTGAGTTCGAGAGTCGTTTCTCCCTGGATATTAAGATCTTCGACGAAAAGCTCAGCAATCGCCGGGTTGATCTTGCCCCTGGCTTGGATGTCCAGGTCACCAGGTTGCCCCAGCGCCATCGATCCGGATGCCTCCAGGGTGGCCCCCGGTCCGCTGAGGCGGAGATGCTCAATCACCGCCCGACCGCTGTCTAGTCTCACGACCGTAGGTCTTTCCTGGTTGATCTCCAAATCCTCCATGGTCAGCTCAAATTCAGGCAACGTGGCCGTGCCAGTGACAGCCTGGAGATCGGCTCTGGGCGCTTCAGCCTGTAACTCGATCGACACATTGCCGCTGACGTTCTCTGGTACGGCCGAGATAGATCGCAGGTTGAAGTCACGCACTTCGGCCTGAACTCGAGCCGGACCAGCCGACTTCTTGATGGGGAGGTCGCCCGGCAGCAGTCCATAGGGAATGGTTGCCTCGGCCGATACGGTTGCTTCGCCGATTCGTGCTTGAAGCGATTGAACCACTGCAGCATCGTTGCCCAGGCTTGCAGCCAGGGAAATTTCCGATACCGGGGTCCGAAGCGGGGAGGCTTGAAACACTGCATCCCGCAGCAAGATATTCACGTTTGGGTCAAGCGCTTTCAGGTTACCTGAGATCGTGCCTCGTACTGCCAGCGTACCTTTTGCTTCGACGCGCTGGGCCTGCGGAAGTAAAGCAGTTATTGTCTGAAGATCTACATTAGCGGCCAGGGTCATCTTCCCCTGTCCAGCCTCCGGATCCAACGGAACTGAGCCGCCGATTTCCAGGGATGACGGGCCTGACGCCAGTTTCACGGAATCGAACCTTACCATCCTGTTGGCATATTCAATCGACATCGGCCCTTCATTCCGGAGAGTCTGGCCATGGGCAGTCACTGTCAGGCTCTCGAGCCGTGCGGCCGCGGATGCATTGGCAAGATCACGGAGTGTTCCTTCTCCAGTGACCTCGGCCTCCAAATTGCCCGCTGGCGCGTTAGCGCGCGTCAGCGGAAGCAACGACAGATCGGTGCCCTGGAATCGTGCGGCGAATTGCGCGGGATGGGGGGCCTCCACTCCGACACGGCCATCAAGCTTGAAATTGAACCGTGGCGCGGTTGCCGTGACTACGGCTTCGCGATTCTGTACTTCCGCCCGCGCTTGCAAATCGCCCAGGACGTCGTCGCCATATCGCAAGCTGTGCGCGTCTAGCTGAAGAGCGCCTTTCGGGTCCGGCAGCGCGCCCTTTCCGGCCGCCCTCAAGGAAAAGACTCCTGTCAGAACCCGATCGCCTGCCTCCAGTGATGTGATCTCAAACCGCGGTGCGTCGGCTTCAAGCTCATATGATTGGTCGTCAAACCGGTAGCTGGCCTGAAGATCGAGGCGACTCGGACTGGACGGCTTTTGGAGCATCAAGCGGCTGACCAGGAACCGGTTTTGCAGGGTGGCCTCACCTTCCAGAGTTCCGAGCGCCTCCCCATAGGCGTGAAGTTCCGATGCACGGATATCGGCTCTTAACTGGGGGTTAGCGACTGTTCCTTGTGCGCTTGCCAGAAGTCGAAGGCGTCCCTGCACCGGGGAAGGCCGGCCGAGCGCCAGGAAGAAGTTTTCAATCGTGCCTTCTTCCAGCCGCGCGTTGACGTCGAGAGCGGGATTGCCGGACCGGAGGTTGGAAACCGTGCCGTCGAAACGGATCTGTTCCCTGGCCCAGCCGATGATTCCCTGTTCAATGGTCAGGCGATCCTGACGGTAGTTGGCGGCGGTGTTCAGGGAAACACCTTCGAGGCCACCGACCCGCACGGAATCGGCAGACATCTCTGCGGTAACGGCGGGTTGTCGAAGAGTGCCGCCGACTTGGGCTTGCACCCGCGCCGATCCGGCAACCTCAGTTCCCAGGAGCGGACTTGTTTCGCCCAGGAAGCGGGCAAGCCCGGTCGTCAGGCGCAGGAGATCGGTCGCCTGGGCGTCAATCCGGCCGGACAGCCGGCCGTCGGGCCTTTCTTGAAGATTCGAAAGAGAGGAGACGCGGATGTCGGCTTCAATACCGGCCCCGATGGTCTCGATCCTTTCTACCTGGACTCGGGCCTCCTCACCCTCCTTTCGCAACCGTATGGATCCCGACAGCGGCAGGACGTCAGGAGAAGCCTCGGGCGCACGTCGCGAGAATTCAAGATCCACCTGAAGATTTCCGGCATCCAGGTCTCCTGAAACCCAGGCTGCTTGGACTCGTCCGGTCGCTTGGCTGGCGAACCGAACATCGAGATTAAGTCCGCGCATCAACTGTTCGAGATCCAGGCGTGAGATTTCCAAGGAGGCCGAGTTCCGCCCTGAAGCTTGTGTCGATAAGTCAGCCTCGCCAGCCAGAGTCGTTCCGGGAGAGCTGACCGACAGGCCCGACAGGATGAGCCGACCGCGCGCCATATCCCACAGGACTCGACTGGAAAGATTCACTTGTTCAAGCGACTCATAGGAGATGTTCTCACCTGTCACCTTCCCGGTAACCTGCAGATCCTTCAAGCCATTGCGGGCTTCACCGTCCCAGTGCACTCTCCCCGAAAGCGGGGGACGGAGGTCCATGAGGTCCGAGATCGAGGCGAGGACGGCATCCGCGGTGATTCTGACCGCCAGCCGTGGATTTTCAAGTTCATCAACTGTACCGCTCACTTCCAGGACTGCAGCCGGGCTCTCGATTTCAAGATCCTCGATGGTGACTCTGTCTAGATTGCTGGGGATCCGGGCTCGCAGCGAAAGCCGCTTTAGCGGGACCTCTCGTGCGCCCTGTGCAAGTTGGCCTTCACCTGCACTGAGGGTAAGATCGTGGCTGAGACTGGTTTTGTCTCCATTAATGGCCGTGTTCCAGCTGCCCAGATGAGCGCGAAGCCCGCTCTGGTGATCAGTGAATGTAAACGAGCCTCTTTCGAGGCGAAAAGACTCGATCAGGAAATCGGGCAGTCCCCCGGCCTCCTCCTCGACATCTTTTTCACTGACCGGGAGGTTGCTCCGCCCGTCTTTCAAAACCACTACGCGGATTTCGGGCGAATCAATCCGGGCATCTTCGATAGCGAGAAAGCCGTCGAGCAAAAGGCTCATCAAGCTCAGGTCAATGTACATCCTGTCGGCCGTCAAAATCGGAGGCAGGTCAGGGGAACGGCGTGACCAGAGTTGGGTCTGGTGCAAGGTGACGGCGAGGTCGAAGAGATTGTAACGGAGTTCCTCGGTTTCAAGACGGATACCCTGGTTTGCCAGAAGATAGTCCTGAAGCCAACTGTACACACGCTTGCGCCCGGGCGAGGTATGAAGAAAACCAATGCCAAGGACGGCTGCAAGGAACAGCATCAATATGATGACCAGGAGGGTCTTAACCAGCCAGTGTCGCTTCATCAAAACGATACCCCATCGAGCGACAGAACTTCGGAAAGCGCGCGCTGACTCTAAGCTTTCTTTGTGTTTCGACCCCGAAGAGGTCGCGTAACAAAGCCTTCGGCGTTGAAATCCTGAATCAGGGAGATTTTTGTAATTGGCTCGTTATTTAGATTATAAAGTTTGGAAGGTAACCGGGCATAGAAGCCGGGGTACTTAAGCTTGAAGGCTAGTAGTTGGAACGGTCGTCCTCGACGCGGTAAATTCCTTCCGGGTCGGCGCCTTGCATTCCGGCGGTGTAGGTCCTTTCGTCGACTGGGTTCAACTCACGCACCATGTCTTCGTCCAGAAGATTGAAACTGGGAATCTGGTCCAGCCTGTCTGCGATTGTCTCCAAATGGTCGTCGGAGGTCATCCAATCGATGTGATCGAAGGTCCTGAGGTCGAGGGGAATCGTGTATCCTCGCAGCGTCTTTTCGCGCTCGAGGTTGTAGTAGGAGTCAAAGTACGAGATCACCAACTCCCGCAGGCTGCGATAAATCGGCTCCCTGAATCGCAAACCCACGAAATTTGATTTCGCCACCGCGCCAAATCGGCCTTTCCGCTTGAAAATCGCCAGCAGATGATCATCGTCGCGCACCGCTTTCAGGTCCACAATCCGGGGCGGATGGCCGAGGAAGCGTAGGGCTGCGGCCGCAAACAGCGCGCCGTCAAAGCAATGGGCCCTACGATCGCGCAAGACGCTTCGAGGTGAGCGATATATCGGGTCGGTGCTGTAAGGGATGGAATCGAGAAAACGCTGAATCTTAGCCGGTGTGTCGAGCTCCTGCAGCAGTTTGAGCTCTTCGCAGGTAAGGGCCTGAAAGGCGGCTGGCCTGAATTCTGCCCTCATGATTTTGACAACCTCTCGGCTTCCTCGATGAGTTCTTCAACCGCGCGCAACCCTCCGGCCCAGAATCCGGGATCGTTAATATCAACTTCGAGAGCGGCCAACAAACGTTCCGGCCAATCCGAGCCGCCTGCTTCCAGCAATTGCAGGTACTTTTCTACGAAAGCCTCTCCCCGTTGCGCGTAAATCTGATAAAGAGAGAGAACCAGGAGTTCCCCAAAGGCATAAGCGTACACGTAACCAGGTGAGTGAACAAAATGAGGAATGTAACTCCACCAAGCTGAGTAGTAGTCGTTCAGTTTGACGCTTTGCTGGAACATGGGCTGCTGGCTTTGAAGCCAGAGCGCCCCGAATCGGTCCGGCGCCAGCTCACCTTCGGTTCGTCGTGCCTGATGGATGGAGTCCTCGAAGCAGTGCATCGCAACCTGCCGAAAAACCGTGGCCATGGTATCGTCGATCTTACTCATCAACATGGACAAGCGGATTTCCGGCTTGTCGGCGCGGTCCATCAGGGTTCGAAAGGCGAGCATTTCACCGAAGACCGATGCGGTTTCAGCCATCGTAAGCGGGGTCGAGGCCTGGAAAACGCCTTGTTTGCGGGCCAGATACTGATGAATCCCATGTCCCAATTCGTGCGCCAGCGTTTGGACGTCACGAAGTCGGCCTGTATAGTTCATCAGGATGTAGGGATGCGCACTCGGAACCACGCCGTGACTAAAGGCGCCACCGCGCTTTCCCGGTCTCACCGCCGCGTCGATCCAGCGGGAGTCAAAGAATTTTCGCGCCGTTTCTCCCATCACCGGATGGAACGACTGGTACGATGCAACCACTATCTCCCTGGCCTCGTCCCAATCGAAAGACCTGGCGTCATCACCCAGGGGCGCGTACCGATCGAAGTCTTCCAGCGGTTCAATGCCAAGGAGCCGCCCCTTAAGCGCGTAGTATCGGGATGAAAGATCGTAACGGGAGGTTACGGCGCTTACCAGCGCCTGCACTGTTTCATCCGACACCTGGTTGGATAGGTTGCGCGCTGATAGCCAGTTTTCGAAACCGCGCAGGCGGTCCTCCGAAGCTTTTTCGGCCAGGACAGTGTTGAAAATAAAGGCCAGATCGGCCAGACGACTGTTTAGCCCCTGGGAGAGAGCCAGGGCGGCATCGCGTCGAACTGATCGATCGCTGTCTTGGAGTTTGCTTAAAACTTCCTGCTCGCTGAGGGCCTGTCCCCTGAAATCAAACGTCAGTCCTGCCACGAGCTCATCGAAATACCGTGTCCATGCGGCAATGCCGGTAACCGTTTTTTCAGCGAGAATCTTCTCCTCAGGTTCGGTCAGTACGTGTCGGCGAAAGAGGAGCTGAACCTCGAGGTGATGCCGATACCGGGACAGGTCAGGTGAGTTCAGAAGACGATCAGTACGCTCCTGCGGGAGCTGCAGCCATTCCAGCTCAAAGAAGAGGAGAAGTTGCTTGATTCGGCTGCTGACTTCCCGCACCTTTTGAAGAAAGGCGCCATTGTCGGCTTTCCTTGTATCGGAAGCCCACTTCAGGTAGGCAAAAGCCTCGACTTTACCCAGCAAATCCTCGATAGCTTCGGACCGAGCGAGAGCGTGGGCCAGGCCGGAAGCTTCGAGATCTCCTACCCTGCCGTGATAGTCTGCCGCGAACTGCTCGGCGTCTTGTTCCACTTTCTGAAGATCCTGCAAGGCGTCTGCATTGGACTCGTAGAGATCAGCCAGGTTCCAGGTAATTTGTTGGGCAGGCATATCTGTTATCTCCAGACCAGATCCAAGTGGATAGGGTTTAAACAGGACCTATAGGATAAACGCTCGACTCGGCTATTCTCCAGCTGAGGCCCTTTGGTCACGCAGCCAATAGAGGGCCAGCATCGTCTTGCCGTCCACAATTTGGCCCGACCGGCACATCTCCAGCGCCTCGTCAAGCGAGAAGTATTCGACGACAATATCCTCGTCGTGGTCGAAGTTGCTTGTCGTTCTCTCGAAACGGTTGGTGTAGAAGAGATGCAGGATCTCCGTGCAAAACCCGGGACTGCTGTAAAAGCTGAACACATGTTTGAGGCAGATGGGACGCAACCCGGTTTCTTCCTCCAACTCCCGGGCTGCGCTGGTAGCAGGCTGTTCGCCTGGGTCGAGCTTTCCAGCAGGAAGTTCCAACAGCGGTTTTCCGAGGGGATAACGGGTTTGACGGACAAACGGTATTTGACCGTCTTCAGTTTCGACCAGGATCACTACCCCGCCGGGGTGCTTGACCACTTCGCGAACAGCTTCCCGACCATTGACTTCAATCGTATCGACAACCAGTTCCACGATCCGGCCCGAGTAAATCAGTTTTCGCTGAGGCTGCATGTACTTAGTGACTGATTTCGATGAATATTCGCCCCGGGCCCTTTTTGGTTCGTACCTTTACATCACGTTCATGAGGGTTGAGGTCGCTTGATTGATACAGCATCACGTACTGGCTTTTCATCTCGTGGATGATATCACCGTAAATGTTTTGGAGGTCAGTAAAAGCGTTCGAAAAGATAGTGCGTCCGCCAAACCGGAGGCTTTGGTCAATAAAGCGGTTCTGCATCAGGATCAGGTTATGGAAATCGCTGCTCACACTCTGAGGCCGCTTGAATTTTGGGTTCGACTTAAGGTTTCGGCGGTAGTTTTCAATGTATTGATTAGTGTAGATGATCGGATAAAGCGTAATGCCCCTCTCCCGGGTGACTTTCATCATGTCCTGAAAGGAAGACCGGCTAGCGGTATCGATTCCGTCTGTGAGCAGGACGATGAGCTTTTTACCCGGCTTTTCCTTGAACATGTTCTTCGCCACCCACGTGACACAATCGTAGAGCGCGGTTTTGCCGTCCGGTTTCACATTATTGAGGTCAGGTGAGAGATCTTTGGCTTGCTCGGTCCAATCAATGACAATTCTCGGCTGCTCGGAAAACAAAACGAATGCAGACGCGTCCGGCTGCAATCCCTTAAAGAAATCGACGGCAACCTGGGCCGCTTTCGCAAGGAACTGAGACGTGCTCCAGCTATTGTCCACCATGATGACGCTGCTGATCGGAACCTGCTGTTCTTTCAAAAGGGAAATATTCTGCTCATGACCGTTTTCCATCACGGTGAAATCTCGCGCGGTCAGATTACGCATGAAATTCCCCTCCGCATCCCGGACCAGGAATCTAAGCTGAATAGTCTCCAGTTCCATCAAGAGCTGAATTTGTTCGACTCTGAGGTCCTGATTCTCGGACTGTCCAGCATTTTCGCTTGAGGTTTCAACCTGAGCCTCCTCTTGAGGACTCGCTGAAACGAACTCTATGGACTGTATGGCAAAAACAGTGATCAAAAGGATGCGAGCGATTCTCATCACAGAGCCTCCTCCTCCCTCTGCGCACAATCGGTGTGTCTAAACTTCGTGTAGGAAGGCGGACCTCAAGTCCAACCACCTAGCCCAAATTGGACGATTGATACCAGTCTACCATCAAGTCAATGCGCCGCTAAGCAGTAACCGTTGCACACGTTGCACAAACTCCCCGGGTCGCGTCGCTGCTGAAAGGAAGTCAACTGCGGCAAGGTGAGCGTCGACTTTTTCCCGATACCACGCATCCTATAATTGATGGTGCGGCGTGACGTAATCGTAATGACGGGGCTAGGTATTCTGGTCCTCTTGGCCTATCTGCCTTCCTTCCCCGGAGACTTTCATTTCGATGACTTCGCCCTCATGCTCGAAAACCCGCTTGTCACGGCGCCTCATTTTTCATACGGCCTGTTTTTGGAGGAATACGGCGGGCGTCCGCTCACCTTGTGGACCTTTCACTGGAACTATCGCCTTTTCGGCGCCTCTGCATGGAGCTACCACGCTTTCAGCCTGCTTCTTCATCTCACAGCCGTGATGCTCCTGCTCGTTTTGATCAGGCAAGCAAGCAACATGAAGCAGGCCACGATTGCCGCAGCCTTATTTGCGCTGCATCCCGTCCAAACCCAGGCGGTCAATTACATCTGGTCGCGCTCGATCCTCCTCATGTTCTGTTTCGGGCTGATGAGCCTGCTGGTAGTGCGGCGGCGCCCATGGCTGTCACTCGTTTTTCTTCAACTTGCTGTTTGGAGCAGGTTCGACGGCCTGATTTTTCTAGTCCCACTGATTCTGCTTAACCGGCGATTCTGGAAGCTGCCGTCCGCCCTGGCGGTGCTCAATTCGGGTGCGTTCATCTACTCGATGTCCAGGTACCAGCCGGAGGAGTTCGGCTGGACTCACCCTGACGTGTTTGGTTACTGGTTGTCGCAGCCTGTGGCTTTCTGGAAATACATGCGATTGATGATGTGGCCGGCTGGCCTGACCATTGACCACGACTTTGCAATTCGCCATGTCTGGGAACCAGTTGCAGCTATCACAGGGCTTCTCATCGTGGGCTGCATGTTGTGGAGAACCAGTGGGCGCTACCGATTCGAGTTTCTGGCGGCCTGTTGGCTTGTCCTGGCTCTCGCTCCCGCTGCCCTTCTGCCCAATTCAGACTCTTTTAACGAGAGCCGGATCTACCCGGCTCTGGCCGGTTTCGCGATTATTGCGGCTTCTCTTTTGAAACGCGCCCCGAAACCTGTGACAGCGGCCGTTGTGGTCCTATTGCTGTCAATGATGATACCCGCAACAGCCTTTCGAAACAGGCTCTGGAATGATGATTTGTTGCTTTGGCAGGACGCGGCCATAAAAAGTCCGGGGAAGGCACGCGTTCACTACAACCTGGGCGTCGCCTGGGCGCGTCGCGGAGATATCGCTTTAGCCGAGAGTTCATTCGAGAGGGCGGTGAAACTTGATCCGAGCGACGATTTCAGTCATGCGGCGTTGGGCTACTGTGCCGAAGTCAGGCAAGACTGGCCGGCGGCAATGGCGCGTTACCGCCACGCTTTTCTGCTCAATGCCAGGAACCGTTACGCGGACGAGGGCTGCAGGCGCGTTATGAGGCAGCTGCAGACGCCTCCAAAGGATCAAAGACTATAATGGTGGATGTGCCATCGCTCTTTTCCGAGGATTAACGTAAAGTGAAATACACGAATCATATAAACATCATCCTCGCGATTGTCGGTATCGCTGTCGTCGTCCAGACGCTAACTGGGACATTTTGGAATTCGGCGCCGGAACAGGAGTTTTCCGTCGACATGCAGGCGGTTCGCCCGAGGGTGGTTAGCCCGACTCCACGTTCGGCTACTCCGACTTCGAGACGCGCTTCGATACCTGCCCCGGGAAGCGTTACGCAAACGCCCTCGACTGCTGCCAGCACCCCCCACATGAGTCCGTCCGTAAATCGGCCGTTTACGGCAGGATCGGCGGCGCCTCAAACCGCGGCTCCCCAGGTGGCCGATCCCGAGGCGGCCGACTCGTCTCCTAACGTCGTCACGATAGGGGAACCGACAAGTCCGAGCGGCGTATCGCCGAGCGAGCCGGCTCAAAGGCAACTCAGAGGACCGGGTTTATTCGGGTCTCGCTCGACGAGAGGGTCGCGCGAATCCCGAACGCCGGTCTATCCCCCTCCCGTCGCAGGCGACGCCGTGAAACGAAGCCCCAGTACAGATGCCCCGGTTCCTCCCGTCCGATCATCGATGCCGGAACAACGGCCGTAATAGTCTCGGTCACCCAGGGACTGTCCCTAACTTGCGTCAGCAGACTACCTCCTACTGCCTGAGATCGCCGGAAAACGTGTCGCAGACGCTGGGGGAGCCGGATTGGAGGCCGCGACGAAACCACTCGACGCGCATCTGGGAGGAGCCATGAGTCCAGGACTCGGGGGCCACATCCCCGCCCATCCGCCGCTGCAAAACGTCGTCCCCTATTGCCGCTGCAGCATTGAGTCCCTCTTCGAGATCACCGGTCTCGAGCATTTGCCGGGAGCGGTTGGCGTGATACCCCCAGACCCCTGCCAAACAGTCAGCCTGGAGTTCCAGCCGGACGCTCAATTCGTTGGCCTCAGCTCGAGACGACTGCTGTCGCCTGTAATGCACCTGGTCAGAGATGCCGAGGAGATTCTGAACGTGGTGTCCCACTTCATGCGCAATTACGTACGCCTGAGCAAAGTCGCCGGGGGCGCCAAACTGC
>DAOTAI010000359.1:0-5388 GCA_035593865.1 Acidobacteriota bacterium | reverse complement strand
ACCACGCTGGAGAAGAGGCCTGCCCGCAACTCGGAGAAACCGTCCTGGAAAAGAATCTCGGTGTCCTTTCGCTCTTGAGCGCTGATTTGGAGAGTAAACAGCAGCAGGATCAACCATGGTAATCGCATCATCACGCCTCCCGTCGCAATTCTAATCCGAATGATGGCAAAAGTATCGCGGCCGCACGCTGGTCGCTAAGATTCCGCCTAAAAAGCTGCTTCAAAGTCCGAATACTGGACTGCACGAGGTGAGATGTGTGATAAAAGCCTCCTGCCACGCCCGTCATTCTGCGTGGCCGAAAGGAGAGGAAGCTTGAGAAGCAGGACTTGGCTCTTTTACGCGATTGTGACAACGTTATTCTGGGGATTGTGGGGCGCACTGATAGAGCTGCCCGAGAAGGCCGGCTTTCCCGCTACTCTTGGTTATTCGGTCTGGGCTCTGACAATGATTCCCCCTTGCCTCGTCGCCCTTAAAGCGATCCGCTGGGCGCTTGAGAGGGACCGGCGTTCCGTCGTGCTTGGCCTCGTTATTGGTCTGACTGGAGCGGGTGGCCAGCTGGTGCTGTTTCAGGCTCTCCGGATGGGTCCAGCTTACCTGGTTTTCCCGATCATCTCCTTGTCGCCGGTAGTGACGGTGATCCTGTCTTATTTGCTTTTGAGGGAACGGACCAGCCGGCGTGGATGGCTGGGAATCGTACTGGCTCTGTTTGCGATTCCGCTGTTGTCCTATCAGCCCCCGACCGGCCAAGGCGCCGCGAGCAGTTCATGGTGGCTTGTGCTATCCCTGCTGGTCTTCCTGGCGTGGGGCTTCCAGGCTTACGTGATGAAGTTCGCCAACGAAACCATGAAAGCCGAAAGTATCTTTTTCTACATGACGATTACGGGGCTCATGCTGGTTCCCGTGGCCGTCCTCATGACCGACTTTTCCCAGCCAGTCAACTGGGGATTCAAAGGCCCCTACCTGGCGGCGCTGATTCAGACGCTGAATGCGGTCGGTGCCCTCTGCCTCGTCTTCGCGCTTCGCTATGGCAAAGCGATAATTGTGAGTCCGCTGACAAATGCAGTCGCCCCGGTCATCACCGTGGTTTTGTCACTCTCCCTCTACCGCGTGATACCTCACTCGGCTGCTCTTGCGGGTATGATCCTGGCCTTAAGCGCCGCTTTTCTCCTCGCCATTGAGGAAGAACCAGGGCAGGCATAGTGTCAGCTTCGGCGGGGCATTCACTTTGCCGGTTGAATCGTCAACTCGGTCGTAAAGATCAAGTCGCCGAGCTCGGAAGCGTCGTGATTGGCAGCATTGGCCGCCACGTGCATGACCACCGGCGCTCGCCGACCGGGCGCCTGCCAACTGAATTGCCATTTGGCTTCAGACTCTCCGGTCAGCTTCTGCCCTTCACGGGTATGCTGGATGTAGAAGATCGAGCCGGTCTCATCAGAGGTAAGACTGGTTCTTCCATCCAGCGGTTGCAGGGAACCTGCCTGGTCGCCGGTCCCCGTGAAGCGTGAAGACAGCTGAAAGCCGCCGCTTTTTATCCCTTTCCGGGTGATTCTTACCGTGATCAGATAGTTCTCTCCTGGCTCGAACCGGGGAGGTGCTTCCAGCGACAGGACCTCCGACGGTGGATGAGGAGGGTTGTCAAAGTGACAGGCGTGGCAGGTCTGTTCCCCGAATCCTCCGGTCGTCGCCGGAGGCGGCCCGTCGCTGTGCCCAAAAAGAAACACCGCCAAACCAAAGGGAAGCAATGGCAACGCTGTCACAAAGATCCGCGGCTTATTCAACCTTGGCCCGACCTATGTAGTTCGTATCTGTTCCAAACCAGACTGACCCGCTTGAAGCGTCGTAGTACATGTGCCTGACGCTTCCTCCGCCGCTCTTTATTTCGGCCGACGCAAAAAAGTCTTTGGTAGCGGGGTCAAAGCCAATGAAGCGATTGGGAGTGGCGCCGGTCTCCACGAACCAGATCCGGTCCTGCTTGTCGATCGCCATCCCATATGGGCGCGACTCGGGTCCACCGGGGGTCGACCACTGTTCGAATTTGGCTTCTGCGGGAATGAAACGGCCGAGTTTTCCGAGCGCATAATCGACAAACCAGATTTCGTCATTGGAGGACGCGACCAGCCGCCGCGGCCGAGCCTCCTTGTCCGGCAACTCGAACTCGGTCAATTCGAGCGACCCGGGATCGACCATCGCCAGTTTATTGGTTCCAAATTCAGCCACCCAAGGACGCCCTTTTGAGTCAACCACGATCCCATAGGGGCGTGAACCCGATTGAGGGACCGGGATCAGGTCAACTTTCTGGGTGTCTGGTTGAAGCCGTCCGATATAGTTGCCGCCCTGGACAGTGAACCAAAGATTTCCGCGTTGATCGAACGCCATAGTATGCGGGTCACGCGCCTGGGATTCCGGCATCGGGATCTTCTGGATCTTCCCCGTGGCCGGCTCGATCTTTCCGATATGAGCAGCCCGGTTCCCTGCATACCAGGGGATCCCTTCCGGTGAAACGACAACGGTGTGCGGTCCGGCCCCCTCTTCCAACTCGAATTTCTTGAATTTCTCGCCTTTCGGGTCAAAGTAGGCGACGTAATCCGCCCGTTGCCCCACAAACCAGACCAGGCCCTTGGGTCCGACATAAGGGTCTCTAGGCTGGCTGTTGTCCCATGGGACGAGCCATTCCTGGATCTCGACCTTGGAAGCCGCGTCCGACTCTCCCGCCCCAGCGAGCCAGAAAACGGCCGCGACAATAGATGCAATTCTCATCGGGGTACCTCGCAATCGGCAGGTAGACTGCCCCCATGTTATCAGGAACGTCGGGCACTATGCGAACAGCAATGGTTCGCGAGAGGGAATCTCTGAGAAGGTGTGAAACGATCGGTATGAAAGAAACGGGCGTGCTTATCTGCGTAATCCGCGTTATCCGTATCATCCGCGGCCTCGTAGCCGCGGATGACACGGATCGCGCGGATTACGCGGATAAGCACTGGGGCCATACCCGGAGGGGCGTTACTCAAGCCATTTGAAGGCCCGCTCCCCAACCGCGAAGCAGACCGTTCCAATCGCTAGAAGAATCGCACAGGGCAAGAGCATTTCGGTGTAAGAAAAACCTCGCCACATGGCTCCTTCCATCGCCAGAATCCCCCACTTCACTGGGCTGAAGTGGCTGATTGCCTGGAGCCATTTTGGCATGAAAAACAAGGGCAGCATGCCACCGCCCAGCATAGCCATCACAACAACGACTGCCCAACCGATTCCGCCTGCCGCCTGCTCAGTTCTCCCGAGGACCGACAAAAGCATCATGATGCCGACGAAGCAGACCGCAACCGCCCCCAATGCGAACGCGAGTTTTGAAAGGGAGCCAGGGCGCACGCCAAACACCAGGCGAGCAAACACCAGCAAAGTCACCGACAGGGTAACCATGGTGATGAAGCAAGCGAGGGCTTTCCCTGCCAAAATGTGCCCGCGCCCGAGTGGGGCCATGCGCAGACGAACCAGCGTACCACGGGTTCGTTCAATCACCAGCGAGATGCCAAAGGCGGCCGCACAGCCGAGAATGCCCCACATTACGCCCTGCGGGAACGTGACAGCGTAAGAGCTTGGCGGTCCTTCCCAATGGACCTGAACGTCCGCTTTCTCAATCCTGAGCGGCTCGAACCTGCCTTGTGGCTGTCCGTCATCTTCCGCCGGCGGCATTCGTGAAATCACGTTTGATAGGTCTTCCAGGAAACCCGCGACTTTTTGGCGCTCGGCCGCCGACAGCTCCGGTTGTTTTAACACCTCCTGGCGCCACTGTTCGAGGGACGCCGTCGCTTTGGCAGGGTCGGTAAACAGCTCAGAGAGCCTCTCAGAGGCATACTTCATCAAGACACCTTCGAGCAGCCCCTCCTCCGCCCTACGAGTTGGGTCGACGCCGAGCTCAACGGCTGGCGGGTTATCGCCGAAAATATTGCCTTCCGCAAAACCGGCCAGCACGGCAATGTAAGCCGTCCCCCCGCCGCGCCGAACTCGATCGACTGCCTCCTGGCGGGAAGCGGGATGGACTTCAAGCTCAGGGGCGGCTTTCAGGCGATCGACAAAAGCCTGCGAGGCGCTCGTCTGGTCCTCATCGATCACGAAAACTTTCAACCGATTGGCCGTAGACCCTTCGTTGACGAAAAGCGTTCCGAAAAAAATCGCTATTAAGAGCGGGAAGAAGAAAATGAAGAAGAACCCTGCCTTGTCACGAAGCATCAGGCGGAGATCTTTCACCGCGATCGCAATTACCTCTCTCATAGTTGGCTAGTCCCTCAACAGTCGGCCGGTCAGTTTAAGAAAAACGGACTCGAGATCGGGTGTTTCCAAGCGAAAACTAAGCAGTTGCGACTCCGCTTGAAGGCGATTCAATTCTCGCAACGGGTCATCCGTCGGCACTCGAACCTCCCCCTGAAGTCTCTCCGCGACCAAGACCCTTTGCCCACCGTAGGTCTTCAACAGTCCTTCCACCGTGTCAAGCGCGAGCAGGCGCCCATGGTCGATGATTCCGACCCTGTCGCACAGTCTCTGCGCCTCTTCCATGTAGTGCGTCGTGTAGACGATAGTGCGACCGCGCTCTCGCAGAGCCAGGACCTTCTCGAAAATGGCGTTGCGCGATTGCGGATCAACGCCCACCGTCGGTTCATCCAGGAACAGCAGCTCCGGATCGTGTACCATGGCGACGGCGAGGTTAAGGCGGCGCTTCATACCACCTGAATAGGTGGATACAGCCTCCTTGCGACGGTCATACAAGTCGACGAACTCAAGTGTTGATTTGACTTGCTCTCGCAGGCGCACGCCCGGCATCCCGGCGATTCTTCCAAAGAAGGCCACGTTCTCTTCAGCGGTCAGTTCGTCGTAAAGCGAAAGAGCCTGCGGAGCAACCCCGATGATTCGCCTGACGGAGCGGTCCGCCGGGGAGCCGTAACCGGCAATTTCAACATTGCCGGAATCTGGCGTGAGGAGCCCAACGGCGATGTTAACGGTGGTTGTCTTCCCTGCCCCGTTTGGCCCCAAAAGCCCGAAAACTTCCCCGCGGTTAATTTCAAGCGACAAACCGTCGACCGCCCGGATGTCGCCAAAACTTTTGTGAAGATTAGAGATGCGAAGCATGATTGTGAAGATTACTACGGAGGAGGGATGGGCGCGGTTCAAAAATCACGAACAGAGAAAAAAGCACAAAAAGCAGAGAAAGGCAGAGGAAGAACAGACCCGGAATGGGGTTTCTGTCCTTCTTTGTCTTTCTCTGAAAGGGGTTGCGAGAACTCAGGCCCCCGGTGTTTATCGGTGGCTAGGTCTTGTGCCCGCGTGAAATGACGATCTTTCAGAAGTTGTGTGTGTCAAGTTCAGCAAAATGCCAGGTGCTTCACTCAAGAGTATCCC
>DAOTAI010000358.1:0-5421 GCA_035593865.1 Acidobacteriota bacterium | reverse complement strand
GACTGTGACGACTTCAGTCGCGTGATGGTGGCCCTGCTCCGCGGTGTTGGCATTCCCAGCCGGATAGCGGTCGGGTATTTATACGATTTCAACAATATGGGTGCGCACGCCTGGGTCGAAGCTGCATTGCCGACCAAGTCGGGAAAGCTGCACTGGTTTATCTGCGATCCGACGCTAGCCGGCGCTTCTACAGACAAAGACTACTTCGTGCAGTTCAAGAACCGCATTTACCTGTATCCGATCCGCCTGGAGGTCAGGGTTCAGAATCTGGCCGCTCAGTATCGAGTCGAGACACTCCTGAACTGGAGCGGAAAGGAAAAGCTCGAGAAACTGCCCGCCGCTTCTCTTCCGGCGTTGTTGAATTCCTTCACTGACAGTCTTCACTCGTCATTCGCCCAGACGATTGGTCAACTCCGAGCACAGAACCTGATACTGCGCCGGCAGTTTCTTTTTACGCCGGCATCCAACTATATCTTGAGCGAGCGCCCCGTCACTGCCGAGCAGAGCCAGCTGACTATAAGCATCGATAGCAATGAGCGGATGCTGGCGGATCTGTCGGTCCTCGATGATGACTTTGCGCTCGACTCCCCGGAAGATCAACGGTTCCTCATGTCTCTTCGCCAATCGTACGAGAATCTGAAGGAGTCACCTTTTGAAGGCTATGAGGCGCGACATTGCCTGGAACTGACCTATTATCGCGATCCGTATACTGACCGTCTGCAGAGAGTGCGTCTCCGGATTTCCCGTTACCTGGTTGAGCAGCATATGAGAAGAATCGTCGAGTCCTTCCAGAAAACGGGCCTGCTCACCGCCGAAGACGCTGCCAGAATAAGCGCCCTTCATCAGGTCTGCGCTGGCAAGAATCTCTACTATTTGCAGGAATTGGCTCGTTTATCGAGTGCCCGAACGCCAGTCGCGACGCAGCCGTCTGTCGAAGAAGACGAAACCTGCGAGGATAGTATCGAGCAAATGGACAAACGCTGAGGAGTGGCGCGCCCGGAGGGATTCGAACCCCCGGCCTACAGATTCGAAGTCTGCCGCTCTATCCAGCTGAGCTACGGGCGCACAAATCAAAAGCCATTGTACAACATACACTATAAGATTTCTCCCGCGATCAACTGTTCGCTTTCAGTCTTGCGATCGCGTCCTCGCGCAGTTTGTACTTCTGCACCTTGCCGTTCGCTGTTACCGGGAAGCTGTCTACAAAGAAGACGTATTTCGGGACCTTGTAGCGTGCTATCCGACGCCGGCAGTAATCCTGTATCTCACTTGCCTCCAGGTTGGTTCCGTTCTTCAGTTGCACATAAGCCGCGACTTCCTCGCCGTATTTCAGGCTTGGGACACCGACAACCTGGACATCCTTGATCCCCGGAATGGTATAAAGGAAATCCTCCAGCTCTTTTGGATATATGTTTTCGCCCGCTCGGATGATCATGTCCTTCAAACGACCGGTAATCCGGTAATTACCGTCAGGATCGAGGACCGCGATATCCCCCGTGTGCAGCCACCCATCGGCATCGATGGCCTTGGCCGTCTCCTCGGGCATCTTGTAGTAGCCTTTCATCGTATTGTAGCCGCGCGAACAAAGCTCGCCTGGCGTTCCGGCGGCGACTGCCGCCCCGGTTTCAGGGTCGATGATCTTGACTTCGACTCCTGGCAGGGGCTTGCCGACAGTCGCAGCGCGAACTTCCGGCGGATCTTCCGTGCAGGTCTGTGTGATTCCGGGAGAGGCTTCGGTCAGGCCATAGACACTTGTAATTTCCGGGCAATGCATCCTGGTCATGACCTCGCGCATGATCGGTTCCGGACACGGCGATCCGGCCATGATCCCGGTCCTGAGGCTGCTCAAGTCGAACATGTTGAACATCGGGTGGCGCAGCTCTTCGATGAACATCGTTGGGACCCCGTAAAGAGCTGTACATCTCTCTTTTTGCACCACTGCCAGGACCATTAGGGGATCGAACTGTTCCAGAGGAACGATGGCCGCACCGTGGGTGAAGGCAGCCATCGTCCCGAGCGTGATTCCAAAGCAATGAAATAGCGGCACCGGGAGGCAGACACGATCCTGACAGGTGAATTTCTGTCGTTCTCCGATCGCATAGCCGTTGTTGACCAGGTTGTAATGAGTCAGCATGACCCCTTTGGGGAATCCGGTAGTCCCGGAGGTATATTGCATGTTGACGACGTCATGGCAGTCGAGGCTGTTCTGTACGGCCGCGAGATCGTCGCTCATCGTCTCGCCCAGCTCGAACAGCTCATCGATCTTCAGCATCCCCCGGTGTTCCTTGTGTCCGAGGTAGACGACGGCTTTCAAGCAGGGAAACCGGCTGCTCGACAATTCGCCCTTAGGGCAGGTCGTCAACTCCGGCACCAACTCGTACATGGTCTGGACGTAGTTGATGTCCCGAAACCCGTCAATCAGGACGAGGAGCCGCGTATCGGATTGTCGAAGTACGTAGTCCAGCTCGAGCGGCCTGTAGTTGGTGTTAATCGTTACCACCACCGCCCCGATGCGACCCGCTGCAAACATGAAAACCAGCCAGTCTGGTACGTTCGTTGCCCAGATGGCAATGTGGTCTCCCCTGCGAACTCCGAGGGAATGAAGTCCCTTTGCCAGCTTCGTTACCCGCTGGTTGAGTTCTGAATAGGTGTATCGAAGGTCCCGGTCCGAGTAGATCAGGGCGGGATGATCAGGATAGGCGGAGGCCATGTTGTCCAGCAGTTGGCCAAGCGTTAATTCGAAGAACTCCAATTCCTCCCCTCCAAGTTCGAGCGATTATCATAGACAAAAACCCTCCGGGATTCGAGGGCGGTGTTTGCCCTGTTTTGCTCCGTTTGCTTCGGATCTGATGAAACCTTGATTAAACCCGTTCTCGCCGCATCGTTGTATGCTTCGTGGGTCGGTTTTGCAATTGGTTCCTCTGTTTGAAGTTTTGCCTCGTCGTCGTATGCTGTCGGCAGTCGGATTAGAGTCATGCGACGGGAAGGAAGGACTTCGAGTATGGACACACAATCAGAACACGAGAGCCTCGTGGCTCAGCTGGAGCAGCGGGTTGACCTGGAGTACCAGGCGGGCTCTTCAATGGTTATAAAGACTCAGCTTCAAGTTCGCGGGGTTCGTGTGTCCGACCTGCGGCAAATCGCCCGACGTTGGAGCCTCGAACATCGTGACGCGTGCTGGGAGGCGGTGCTTGAGCTGATCGAATCTCTCTGGCAGGCGCCTTCTCAGGAGGAGAGAGCCCTGGCAATATTGCTGCTTCAACGTCATTCCGGGCGTATCCCTTCGCTTGACTGGGAACTGTTTGATCGCTGGCGGAAAGACCTGGACAACTGGGGCCTTACTGATGCGTTGGCAACCATTGTTTTCGGTCCCTGGATTGCCGCCGACTACTCAGTACGAGGCGCCCGGCTGTGGAGTCTGATCGAGGATTCGAGTGTCTGGAGCAGGCGCCTGGCGCTGGTCGCTACCGTCCCCCTGAACCGAGTACCGTCAACCGCTATACCGGAAACGACTCTGGCTTTGATAGACCGAGTGGCCAGTGAGCGCGAACCGATGATCACCAAGGCCGTTTCTTGGGCCCTGCGCGAGCTGATTCGAGTCGACCGGGCCAGCGTCGAAAGCTACCTGGAGGAGAACCGCACGCGGCTGGCCAGGTTAGTACTCAGGGAAGTTGGGAACAAGCTGCGAACCGGGCTCAAATCCGGCAAAGCAAAGAGTGATTAGAGAGGGATGAGACGGGAGAGTCTTACCACTGGAACACAACCGGAGTAAACTCACGGGATGATACCAAGACGACGCGAGCTTCTGATCCTTCTGGCTTTCTTGTCCTTGTCGGTTTGGGGTAGTCCGGTTGTGCAGGCTCAGTCGGATCTCGCTAACCAGAAGATGGACGGTTACCACGGAATCTGGTTTACGCTTGGGCAGTTCTCGGAATACGGCGACAAATATTCCGGCGGACTGGGCACCTACACTGCCAACCATCGCCCCATCGCAGTCTACTCGGAGAAGGTCAACCGAACCTTCTTTGTGTACGGTGGCACGAAACCGGGCCAAAAGCACCTGCTCATTATGGCTTCCTTCTATGACCACTCGAGCGGCGAGGTCCCCCGACCGACCGTCGTCCACGATAAGCGCGGAGTCGACGACCCTCACGACAACGGATCGATCTGCCTCGATCAGGAGGGTTATGTCTGGGTCATTGTCAGCGGAAGGGGACAGAGACGGCCGGGGTTCAAGTATCGCAGCCGACGTCCGTTCAGTACCGACGTGTTTGACCTTGTCTCTACCGAAGAGCTGACTTACCCTCAGCCTTGGTGGGTGGAGGGACGGGGATTTGTTCACCTCTTTACTAAATACACTGCCGGCCGCGAACTGTACTGGGAAACCAGTCGTGACGGGAAGACCTGGAGCGAAGATTCAAAGCTGGCAGGTATGGGCGGGCATTACCAGGTCAGCTGGCAGTCCAAAGGGCGGGTGATGACCGCCTTCAATTACCACCCGGGCGGGAACGTCGACAAACGCACCAACCTTTACTACCTGGAATCGGCCGACGGCGGGTCAAGCTGGACGACCGCGGCTGGCCAGCCGGTATCCACCCCGGTTACTGACGTCCAAAGCCCTGCGCTCATTCGCGATTTTCAATCCGAGGGCTTGCTTGTCTATCCCCATGACCTGAACGTGGATCTTGACGGAAATCCGCTGATCCTGTTTCTGACCAGTCGGGACTATCGCCCAGGACCCGTCGGTGACCCTCGAATTTGGACGCTGGCACACTGGACAAAACAGGGGTGGAAGTTCTCGGAGGTGACTCGCTCTACTCACAACTACGATACCGGCGCAATCTATGTCGAGCCGGATGGCACTTGGCTGGTAGTAGGACCAACGGAAGCCGGGCCCCAGCGATATGGCACCGGCGGTGAGGTGGCGATTTGGGTCAGCCGCGACCAGGGTGCCACCTGGGCAAAGGAGCGAGACGTCACCAAGGGGAGCAAGTACAACCACAGCTATGTGCGCAGACCAACGAATGCTCATCCCGACTTTTATGCGTTCTGGGCGGACGGCAATCCTGACACCTTCTCACCTTCAAGACTCTATTTCTGCAATCGAAAAGGGGACAAAGTCTTCGTTCTCCCTGAGAAGATGAGCGGTGAACGAGAGGCGCCAAAGCGTTACTCAGGTCACTCGGAGGAGTCTGCGACTCCAAAGTTAGTTCCTACCCCTCTGGGCGCCGAGAGGTAGGGGGGAGCTAGGGGACAGTGCTTTACCATGACGTGCAGGCTGCTGCAGCCTGATCGTGGCTGGACTCTCCATCTCCAGAGTCCGGTCACAATAAAAGACGCGGAACTTCGACCACCGCTGGGTCCCTGTTTGTAGTTCCGCCTTCTATGAGGGCCCTCGTTGTCAAGACGTAAAATTTCCGG
>DAOTAI010000357.1:0-5440 GCA_035593865.1 Acidobacteriota bacterium | reverse complement strand
GGCCGGGAGACCTCTTCGACCGCGGAGTCAGCTTTTCGCTGGGAGGCACTCACAGGCGCACGATCGCGGGACGGACAAGCAGTCTCACACTCACCGGCATATACACCACAGCGGACAGCGTGAACCTGGGCGAAATACTCTTGCCTCCCGAGCTCCAAACCGGTCCCAGGGAGGACGCTTATCACGTCGGCCTGCAATTCTCGCATTTCCTGAAGGAAGATCCTATGACTCGCGGCCAGGGATGGGGCTTCTTTTTGAAAATGGGCGGCAGCGACGGCAGGTCGAACCCTTTCCAGTCGTTTATCAGCGGCGGCTTCGGGGGTAGCCGGCTGTTTGGTTCCCGCCCCCGCGACTCTTTCGGGATTGGGTATTTCTACGTCAACTTCAGCGATCAGCTTCAGAACGCCCTTAATCCGTTAGCCCGGTTCAACGACGAGCAGGGCGTTGAGGCCTTCTACAATATTCACATCAAGCAGTGGCTACAACTGAGCGGTGACCTCTATTTCGTGAACCCCGCGCCTGCCGCAAACAAGAACGCGCTGGCCGGGGGACTGCGGCTCAAGTTCCGGCTGTGAAGGCGTTATTCACAGGGGACAGCAGCTTAAACATGCGTTCCCCCCGGAGGAAAAGGTCATGGAACAAAAGGGACCCGAGAACATCGACGAGTATATTTCCGCATTCTCACCCAGAGAGCGAGAGATCCTGGAACACATTCGACTAATAGTTCACAAGAACGCACCTGAGGCCGAGGAGACGATCAGTTACAGGATGCCGGCGTTTCGGCTCAATGGGATACTGATCTATTTCGCTGGTTTCAAGAACCATATCGGCGTATACCCGCCTGTCGAAGGGGATCCAGACTTGCAGGAGGCGCTGAAACCATATGCCGGACCGAAAGGCAATTTGAAGTTTCCGCTCGATCAGCCGATCCCATATGACTTAATCGAGAGGATTGTGAGATTGAGAGTGAAACAGAACCTGACGAAGTCCGCGGCAAGAAGGAAAAGGAAGTAGTAGAAGATCCCCGCCCGCCGGCAAACAAATAGGAGAGACGTAGGCCTGCTCGGTCCTCAGGCTATTTAGAGCCGAGTGCGAATGCCGTTACGGACTTGGTTCAAGTCTGGCTTGTCCATGATAACCGCTTGCCGTATAATTCCTCTAAGTCAAAGATAAAAGAAGAATTAACTCCCCACAAGGTTAGTCTGCCCAATCGAAGCGATTAATCCCGTTGTTTGGGCCGACGAATCATTGAGTTGGCCGCTGGTTCACGGCCGTGCGGCTCGTCTGCTAAGTATCAGGAGGTAAACGGAATGTGGAGGGAGATCGTACTGTGGTTATTCGTAGTCAATCTCGGCATTGCATTTGGTGCGGGCATCTACGAGGGCAGAGTCGTCATCCCTCAGTGGGCAAACATTTCTCCCAGAGACTGGCCAAACACCGGTTTGATGTTCTGGGTGTTTGTGACCACCGTACCGCTTACTTTGCTCACACTTGCAAGCCTGATCGCCGCCTGGTCGACTCAGGGTCCCATGCGTCCCTGGTATCTAGCGGCTGTTTGCATCATCATAGTCGAGCGCATCTTCACCTTTTCGTACTTCATCCCAACGATGGTGAGGTTGATGGGCACCGAAGGTCTGCCGGATGCCGAGGTTAAGGCAACCCTTTCCCAATGGCTGTTTATGAACCTCGGGCGTCACGGACTGACGCTCGCCGGCTGGCTTGCAGCTTTGAAGGCATTGTCCCTTTCCAAGGCGGGCGGCTAACAACCGCGTCCAGCGGACGCGCTAAAGCGTGCCGCATGTCTCAGTATGACAATCTCATAACGCCAACAACGTGTTCTCGGCTTTACACGCGTTCGGTGGTAAGGTTGGGGTAACCGTTGAGTTGGGCCGTTTGGCCGAAAGCCTGACACTATGGTGACGACCAAGCATAGGATGCGGCGCCGGAGATTGTGAACCAAAGCTGCCCGCATTAGGGCGGGGGACAGACCCTTACGCCGACCTCATTCAGACCGATCCACGACAGCACGAGAGGTACGGTTGGCAATAAGGGCATGCCTGACAGTGGTTGCAACGGACCCCGCTTCGTCTCATGTTCACCCAGCCAATGAAACACCGTGCCTCCCTTTACCTGATCCCTGTGAACGTTAGGCGTCGTGTTTTCCCCATGCTAAAATCCAGCTCAGATGTCACAACCTTACTTAGTTTTCAGGCTTGAGATCGAACGAGAGGAAGATGGCCGGTGGATTGCCGAGGTCCCTGAGCTACCAGGTGTCATGGTCTATGGCGACACTCGCGGACAGGCGATTGCCAAGGTCCAAGCTCTTGCACTTCGCGTTCTTGCTGACCGACTAGAACACGGGGAGATGTCCGCTGAGCCGGTACGAGTCAGCTTCGTCGAAGCAGCATGAGCCAATGGCCTTCCTGTAAAGCCAAGCGGGTTTTGGCAGCTCTCCTTAAGACCGGTTGGAACATGAAGCGACAAACCGGCTCCCACAAGACGCTTTCCAAGCCAGGTTGGGGAGACTACGTCTTTGCCTTTCATGACGATGACGAGATTGGGCCGCGCATGCTCGCCCGGATCTCGAAGCGAACCCGACTCAAACTCAGCGATCTGACTTCGCGGTAACGACAAGGTGGAAATGGTGACGACCTAGCATAGGATGCGGCGCCGGAGATTGTGAACCAAAGCTGCCCGCATTGTGGGGCTGAAATCTCTTGCACATCCTTGGTTCCGTCTATTACGGGAAGATGATCCCGGTTCTCTACAGTTCCCCCGTCCTGATAGCAGCATCGGTCTGGCTGCTGGTGCAGTTGCGCCAGACCGGCGGTGCGGGTGGGAGTAGGGCCCGGGTGGGCTGCTGAACTCGACAAAGGCGGGCGGGTCCGCATTGATTGTGCCAAACTGATGAACGTGACAAAGAAGCCCGCTAAGAAAGTCGAATTTCGGCCCGTGCTGTTTCTGTGGCCAGCCGATCGACAAAACGGAGATTGATCCCTGTAGGGTGACAGTAGAGACGTCAGGTGGCGGCAGGCAGGTGTGGTTCTCCCATGCCGAATGCTTCAAGAAGTTGTTAAGCCGCGACTGGGACTTCGGGCTACGGCATTTCTGATTGCCTTGCTAGTGATCAGGAGCGCCTGCCTGCTTGTGAGGCCGCTTCGCTCACGCGTCACTTGGTGCAAAGGGCATGGCTAGCAATCGTTGCAGCGGACCCAGCCTCGTGACTATTCGGTAAACGCTCAAGCAGTGGCGTGGCCGGACTCCTGGACTCGGCCGTTAGGCAGACAGCCAGAAACGTTTTGACGTCACGACGCTAAAACGCTAGACTCAGACTTATGAAAGCATCCATGAAGCGGGCGACGGTTTATTTCGACCCCAAGATTCACAAGGCGCTGAGAATTAAGGCCGCTGCGACTGACCGCTCCTTGTCGGAGATCGTCAATGAAGCGGTACGCGTCGCGCTAGCAGAAGACGCAGAAGATCTTGAGGCTTTTGAAAAGCGGGCAAATGAACCTAATCTGCTGTTTGAAGAGGTTCTCCAGGATCTGAAGAACCGTGGCCAAATATAAGCTTTTCATCAAAGCGTCAGCCGCGAAGGAGATTGAGGGAATTCCCAAGCGAGACAGGCAGCGGGTGATCAACCGGATTATGAAGCTGGCAGAGGATCCGAGGTGCGAAGGCTGCGAGAAGCTCTCCGGCGCGGACCGTTATCGGGTGAGGCAAGGACGGTACCGGATTCTCTACACCCTTAACGATGAGGAGGTGATCATCGTTGTCGTCAAAGTCGGTCACCGCCGCGATGTGTACCGATAGCGAAGTCATCGAAGTTCGACTCAAAAGCTATTCAACGCCGGGTTGTCGTCCCCGACAGATCAGCCAAGCGGCTATTTCCCGTCATAACGCCTGGCGGTGAAGTGGGAGGGAAGGGTACGAAGGCGGACAGTGCTGCAAACAGTCCGGGTCGAAAATGAGGCGGCCGGAAGACATTACGGGCAGTTCCCGCCTAATACGGCGTTGCACCGGACAAGGGCCGATCGCTGAACTCTGGCCGGCAGGCGGGAATTGGAGGCGTATTGTACATGGTGAAACACATCGTCTTCTGGACTTTGAAGGAATGGGCGGCCGGACGTTCTGCGGCCGACAACGGCGCAGAGATTAAGAAGCGGCTCGAAGCCCTGAATGGCAAGATTCCGGGACTGATTCACCTCGAAGTCGGCATCGACTTCAGTCGCACTGAGGCGTCTTGTGACGTTGCGTTATACGCCGAGTTTGAAAGTCGGGAGGCACTGAAGGGGTACCAGTCTCATCCCGAGCACTCAGCCGCGGCCGAATTCATCAGTAACGTTCGAGAATCTCGGCTTTTAGTCGACTATGAGGTATAAAGACGAAATCGGCCACACCGAAAAAGCTGGACCGCTGCTTCAGGACTTGGATGCCCCACGGCGCGTTTTGTTCATGGTTGCAAAGGCCGGGCGGACGGTGAACTTGGGCACGGGTAGGCGCCAGAACAACACCAGAACAACATATGATGATCAAACTCTATCGTCGAGAATCGACTGGAATTTCTTACAGGGAAACGTGGAACGTCGGTCGCGAGCTAATAGTGCATTGGGGAACGATCGGGCAGACTGGGCAGAAACGGAGCGTCAAGGTTCCCTCCGAACGGACTATCAAGGAAGCAATCGAGTGCGAAGCAGCCGAAATCAGGAAGGCGGGCTTCGCCGAAATCCCGATTGAAGAGCACCACGAAATCATCGTTCAATATCGCCTCGATTCTTGGGGCTCCACGCAGGATCTCGAACTTCGCCATAGGGTCGAAGACCTTCTGGACGAATGTCTCGGATGGACAGGTAACGGCCATTGCGATGGTGGCGACATCGGCAGCGGAACTATTAACATCTTTGCGTTTGCTGTAGATCGGGAGAAGGCTTGTGAGGAAATTATCTCCAGCTTGCGCAGAAAACACCTGCTCGAAGGTGCAACTATTGCCGTCCGTAATCTCGACGAAAGCTATGATGTTGTTTGGCCCGAGAACCCCGAAGGAGAGTTTCGTCTTTGGTACGAAGGCATTTAACCAAATCCAGGACAGTACGAGAGGTACGGTTGGCAATAAGGGCATGCCTGGCAGTGGTTGCAGCCGACCCTCATGTTCTCCCAGCCAATGAAACACCGTGCCTCCCTTTACCTGATCCCCATGGACGTCAGGCGTCGTATTTTCCGACGTTAAGCAGAAGGAGGAGTGAAGATGGGCTTGGCACTCGAATTTCATCAAGGCGATGCGCAGGCGTTGTTTGCCGCCTTTACTAACTGCGACTATAACCGCCTGGATGATCCGAAAGTGGTCAAACGCACTGCCGATTTCTCCCTGCACATCACTCCAAAGGACCTAACCCGGATTTCTCACAACCCGAACGCTCGGCGGGCAAATTGACCATTTTTC
>DAOTAI010000356.1:0-5449 GCA_035593865.1 Acidobacteriota bacterium | reverse complement strand
CGTCGGGCACAGTGTGCCTGAAATGAGTCGCCAGATCGTAAATCCTGATTGCGTCTGGGCGCAGGCCCGAAAGCATTGACGATCGGCTGGGACTGCACAGGGGAAACTGGCAGTACGCTCGGTCAAACCTGACGCCCGACTTCGCGAGACGGTCAATATTGGGGGACTTTACAATCGGATTGCCATAACAGCCTAAGTGAGTGTTCATGTCGTCTAAAGAAATGAACAGAACGTTTCGTTTCGATGCTCCCTGCCTTTGAAACGCGCTCAGGATGGCTGGGAACCCGGTGCCCAAGCGAAGCAACTCTCTGCGGTTAAGCTCTGGTTTCATGGCTACCCCCTTCCGTTTCACCTTTGCCGGCGCTACTCGGAAATGCTACCACCAACCTTCCTGGAATGCGCGTTCTTTCGGGGTTCCAAAAGCGAAGATGGAACTTTAGCGGTATCCGGTTTATAACGGACGGCAAGGACCACCGAATGAAACATATCCTGGCACTGTCCCTGTTGTCGCTTCTAACAATGGGCGCATGTGATGTAGATCCGGCACAAGTGGGAGCAAGCGCACAGACCAATTTCCGCGTACGCTCAGATTTCAGTGCGCCGCTAAACGAGGACGTCGGCTGGGCAGGGGCGCTCAACGAGAATGTCACTATAAGAGCCGATCAGCCGTTTCGAATTCGTTTCGAAGTGGAGCGGCCGGAAGGCTCTTCCGGCAGTTGGCGGTTTCGGCTTCAATACCGGCGGAATGGAGCCGACTGGACCGACGTGGCAGCCCACGATTTTCCGTATCCCGATACCGAGGATGCTGAAACGCCACGAGCAAGTATCGTCGCCTGCCCTGCATTCCGAAATGGAACGGCGACTACAGACTTGCTGAAGGGCTCAGAGCTGGAATTTCGGGCGGGCGTCGGAATTAGTCTGAACGATCGCACGCAAGGCTGGCGCGGCGCCGGAAGCCACGCCGAGTTCGAATGGCCGCTGGTGGTGCGCCGCTGGGCGGACGGAGCGGTCACCAATGAGGAGGGCGATACTTTCGAATTCAGAATGGTTGAGTCCGGCGGCGCCCTAATGGGCAACTACCGGAACCCGGCGCTCCAGCTGACCATACCACCGAGACATGTCGGAGGAACATTCGTCGAGACTCCCGGCCGGATCGGCCCCTTTCAGGCGACCAACGGGGATCTGTATTTCATTATGGAGCCGACCGAGACAGACAATGTGTTCATGATGATCAAGTCGACCGACGGCGGCCAGACCTGGCAGGAGGTCGATGGCGCCAATCGTCCCAAGACGGACGATCTTGAATCAGTGGATGCGCGTCAAATAAACGATACGATTCATATTATTCACCAGGTGACCGAATCAACGGTCCACCACTCATTTCGCACCTCCGACCATCCCACGCAACCGGACACGTGGGCTATCCGTGATGAGCTGGCGGCTTCCACAGAATCAATCGCTCAAGCAGCGACACTGGTTGTCCGGTCCGATGGAAGCCAGGTTGCCTTCTACGTCGCCGATACCGTGCACTACAGCATACGTTCGCCGGCCGGCGTGTGGGGCCCAGACACGGTAATGGATCCCGGAGTTGCTCCCAAATCGGCCGGCCCGCGGGCGGTGCTTGGCGCTGACGATACGGTGCATCTTGCCTATTACGGGATGGACGGGACTATCTGGTATCGCAGGCTTACACCGGAAGGCGCTCTCACTCCCCGGGAACGGCTCGCATCGGGTGCAGGGACGACGAGGGCGGAATACGGCGCTGTCTTGCCCTTGGTGTACCTCCCCGATTCAAACACTGTCGTCGTCATCTACCGACTGTCTGACGGGAATCTTTGGGAGCGACGTATCGTAAATGACGGCCCGCCCACACCTGCTTTAAGAATCACCGATCGCCAGGTTATCACTGACGCCGTTGACTCCCAACAGCCGGCCGCCGATGCTGTCGCGGAAGGCAAAACAGTTCACGTGTTCTTTGTTGAAGAGTCGTCCCGCAGCATTTTCAGCACTAACGACGAAGGCGGCTGGCAGCCTTCTGTGCTGCGTGTGGACAAAATCGCCGGCTCGTGGATCCGGGGGAACGTGTACACCCGTAGGGACGGCGCCCGGGTATACGGTTTCGTTTACGATGCCGGATCGGAGGGCGGCGCCGGGATGAACCGGTTTGACGAAGTTGTTTTGAACCGACCATGACCCGGTGCTTTATCGTGGCCGGACAGTAAAGGCGCCTTGAGGCGGCTGAACAGCGCCTTCCGTTGAGCTAAACGACTGTCCTTGGCGCCGGGTCTTCGAGTACATCCTGCAAACGAGCGTAAATGCCTTCAACAGCGACTTCCACGCGTCGCCACTCTGGTATCAGGGGTGTACCGTAAGGGTGCTGATTGAAGTCCTTCATTGCCTCTTCGATAGCACCCGCAAACATCTCCACGGCACTCAATTCCTCGTGGAGGTCGAATTTGAGCCGGTCATGCATCTCGGTGAGAACTTTGTAGACATTGACGCCTTCCTTTGCCTGAATCATGTAGGTGAGTCTGAGCGAGTTGAAGAATTCCCGGCTGAGCACGATCCCTTGCGAGGAAAGATGCGCAAAAAAGGTGCGGGCGATGTCCGAAGCCATCTTGACCAGCCCGACCTTGCGTTCGCCGAGAGCCTGGTGTTTGTGGTCGTAACGGGTGGTCAATTCCACTTGGCAGATCCGGGGAATCCGGACCAGGCGGTAGACTTCGCCGAGCATTCCTACTTCAATTCCCCAGTCTGAGGGGAATTGCATTTCTCGGGCTAGACTCGTGAAGGTCGCAAATTCACCCGCAAGCGGGTAGCGAAAACCAGCCATGTAGTCGAGAAACTCGCAAGGCGACAAAATTTGGCGCAATGCCTTGACAAAGGGGAAATAAAACAAGCGTGTCACTCGCCCGTACAGTCTGTCGGCATATCGGACGTAAAAGCCTTTAGCAAACTGGTACCGTTTTTGAACGACAGGGTAAAGGAGGCGGACCAGGAATCGGCGATCATAGGTCAGCACGTCCGCGTCGTGAATCGCGACAACGGAGACGTCACCTTTGGCCAGTACGTAGCCGAGCGCCGTCCAGACGGCCCTCCCCTTGCCTCTCGGTCCGAGATCAAACTGCGTTTCGACTTCACGCATGAGCTGTTCAAGTCCGGGACTGTCGTTCCACAGGAGCACGCCCTTGTCCTCTAATGGGGCAACGATTTCCCCCGCCTTGCGAAACTCCTCGAAGTTCGCCTTATCCAGGCTGATGTAGACCTTCTTAATGAAATCCATCGCGGTTAGTTCCTGGATAATGCGCTCCATGGCAGGTCCGGCCAGATCGCCGTAAAGAGCGGGTATCACCACGCCGATCGGCACCTGCTCGGCAGCACGAAGGACACGTTGTTCAGTCGTCTCAAACCCCTCCTCGGGAAGGAGAGTGAAGGTCGGGACAGTATCAAAGTGGAAATCTGCCATGTTTATCTCCCGGTTGTTGGCCGAGGGCATGCGCATGGAGCGCGCAGGAAGCCCGCGGCGAAGTGAATTACGATCCGAGCAGTCTGAACCGGGTCCCGCACCCTAAGATAGCGAGCGTAAGGGCCGGAAATGCGACGCGCTTCATTTTCCGGATCTTTACAAGTATCGCATGACCGAGGCCCAACTGAACCGCTAAGATGACATAAAGCGAGAGAGGGCGTTAAAAACCACATCTGAGTTCAACGGCGCTAGAATCCAAACCGGCTACAATATCAAACAGACCTCGAAGGCACACGTGAAGGGAGATGACAGGATTGTGAAGCGCAGCTTGCAGCTCCATTGGCAACGAGGGGGAAGCCTTTCGAAACAACACCGGTGCGATATCCGGGGCGGTTTTTTCGTCTTCTTTCTCCTGGTAGTCCTCGTGAGCTTTTGTTTTGCGGCGCGCGCGGCCGAAGCAAGACTCACCCAGCCTGATCCGCAGACTTTCCCTGATCTCTTCATGTGGACTGATACCGCTAATGTCTATGTTCTCCGGGACGGCGATGCGGCTTTATTAATCGACCTTGGTGATGGCAGCGTCCTGGACCATCTCGGACAGATCGGCGTCAAGCGAGTGGAATGGGTGCTTTTCACGCACCACCATCGCGAGCAATGCCAGGGCTACCCTAAACTGAAGGCCTGGAACGCGAAAACCGCCGCGCCGGAGGCTGAACGGGAATTGTTTGAGACCCCCTTCAAGTTTCGGCGAATGAAAGTTCGATTGAAAGACCCCTTTACAGTTTATGGGGCCAGCTATGTCCGCCCTCCGATTCAGCCCCTGTCGCTTGACCGCACTTTTCAGAGACTGGGCGTCTTCGATTGGCGGAAGTACAAGTTTTGGTGCGTTGCGACTCCCGGGAACAGCCCGGGGGCCATGTCCTACATGCTGAAACAGGGGGACGGGTGGTTTGCTTTCAGCGGGGATGTGATGGTGTCGGGTGCCCAGATGCACACTTGGTTCGACACCGAATGGGACTACGGGTTCGGAGCCGGAATATACGCCATCTACAATTCGGCCGGCCAACTTGCCGGCTACGATCCCGCTTGGCTGCTGCCATCCCACGGACCGCCTATCCGACGTCCCGCCTCCGAGTTGTATCAATATCAGCAGAAACTGCGACGGCTCGAGAAGCTTTACCTCCGTGGTTACGACGTCTCCACTTTTGCGGCCGGGGATCTGGACAAGGTGTCCCGACCTTCTTTAACGCCACACGTATGGCAGGTTTCGCCGCATCTATTCAAGTTCCGGGGGCCCGATTTCTTTTATAACTTCAGTCTGATTCTAGCCGACAGCGGTCGCGCGCTGGTGGTGGACTGCCGGCCTGCTGAACGAAGAGTTTTTGGACAAGGCTCTGGAGGGCTTGCGAAAAGACTACGGTCTCCGGACCATCGACGCGGCGGTGATCACCCATATGCACGGCGATCATTTTTTGCAGGCCGGATACCTGCGGGAGCGATGGGGCGCTCAAATCTGGGCACTGGACCGCATGGGTCCGGTGTGCGAATATCCCGAGCGTTTTGATTATGCCGCGCCTATCCAGGCCTACGGGCAGCCAGGTCTGGAGCGTTTGCGCTTTGATCGGCTCTTCCGATCTGGAGAGTCCTTCGACTGGGAGGGATACCGGTTCACGATCGATTGGATGCCTGGGCAAACCGAGTTTGCACTGTGCCTGCATGGCGAAATCGACGGCCGCAGGGTCGCTTTTACGGGAGATAACCTTTTCGGGGATCCCGACAACCCGAATCACACTGGGCACGAAGCGGTTGTCGCGCACAACAGCGCAATTCTCGAGGAAGGTTACATCTACGGCGCCGAGTATTTAAGCCGGCTCAAGCCTGACTTAATCATCGGCGGCCATTCCCACGTCATGGACCGGCCGGCCCAGTTGTGACCGGCCAACAACAATCCCCACTTTTTGGCCAACAAAATTCCCCACTTTA
>DAOTAI010000355.1:0-5454 GCA_035593865.1 Acidobacteriota bacterium | reverse complement strand
TCCGTAATGGGCAATCCCGACACCGGGTTCCCCAGCGGAACCGGTACATCGTCTCAACTTACCGTCTACCTTATTGGCTTCTGGCGGTTTGTCCTCAGTGGCAAATTCCGCCGGAGCGTGTTTGCCGAATGGCACGACAGAGGAAGAATGGGCAAGCTGCTGATTCCCGTAGAAGTGGCAATTTCAATCTGTTGCGGCCTCGCTCCGTTCCTGCTCCTCTATTTGGTCTTGTTCATGTGATTGCTCGATCTCGGTCCGGCCTCGCGCCGTTCGTTCATTCACTCGACGTGCTAGAATCTGCTCGTGCCCGAAATCAGCCGCTTCCTCGGAATCGTCATAGGCATGTTTTACCGCGACCATGAACCACCGCATTTTGATGCAGTCTATCGCGATTACGAGATCACAGTGGGAATCGATGACGGGATAGTAACAGGTAAGTTCCCACGGCGAGCTTTTGGCCATGTCCTAGAATGGTATCAGGCGCACCGGGAAGAGCTTTGTCAGAACTGCGAGTTGGCCAAGGCAGGGAAACCTCTTCGGCCAATTGCGCCGCTGGAGTAAGCAATGATGATTCGGGTCGTCGAATGCCGATACGTTTCCGGTTTTACAGTCTGGCTTCGTTTCAGCGATGGCGTGGAAGGCGAGATTAACCTCGAGAAGGAGCTGGAGGGCGATGTCTTTGAACCCATGCGCGATATTGAAGTCTTTCGCTCCTTCACGCTTCATCCTGACCTTCACACCATAGTATGGCCGAACGGCGCCGACTTTGCCCCTGAGTTTCTTCACGATCGTGTGCAAGCGGCCGCTGCCTGACAAACGCTACTGCTCTGCCGCTTTCTTGCGTTGTTCGTTGGTAGCAAGCTAGGCCGACCGTTGAACTCCACGTTAGGCTGAGAGGTCTGAGGCGAAGCGGATCGCCGGTAAAGCCGGGTATTGACGGCAGAATAGGCCAACGCGAAACTGGTGCGACTGGTGCTTCAGGGAGGGCGAACACTTGTAGGCACTCTTCAATGGACAAGACACTCAATGACCTGCGCGCGCTTCTTGCACCGATGGTCCAGGGCGAGGTCCGGGCTGATCGGGGCGGGCCGCTGAATTCGGGCCGATGCCTGACACACGTCGGGCGGGCTCCCGCGCTTGCATCGACCGTCCAGGGGGCAGGCCCCGTGCGGGCCGTTCCGATGCCTGGATCGACGAGATATTTACCGATACTTTCCGTGATCATCGCGACTGTGCGCAAGACCGCTTGGCGGTGCGGCGCGCAGAGTATAGCTGAGGAAACGAAGAAGACTCTGGTATAGAAGACCAATGCATTACGATCCCTATCAAGACCCGGACCCGGAAGAATGGTTGGAGCTGGACGAGCACGAGCGAATCGATCTTGTCAAAAGGTATCACCGGAAAAAACGAATCAAGATACCGAACCTTAATGTGCATGCGTCCCTTCACACGATCGTGGAAACCCAGATTGCCATGGGTGACCAAACACCAGCCAGGAAGACTCTCAAACGACTCATGGACGAGGGACTGGACCGGCACCAGGCTGTTCATGCCATCGCGACCACGATCACGGACCTGCTTTACGATTTGAGAAGCGGTAAGAAAATTGACGACCCAAATGCCTACTGTGCGGAAAAACTTGAAAAACTGACTGCCGAGTCTTGGCTGCATTACTGGGACAATGACGATACTACCGATGACGCCTGAAGGCGTTAACTAAGCATGACCTCAGGCGGTTGCAGCATTGCATGGGACGAGTTCACGAGAGGCCGACAATCGAGGAGGATGGTTGGACACTTTTGTCGGCAGAGGATCGCCAAGCGGCCTCCCCACACACATTCATCATTCCTTCTCGAGAAGAGCGGAAATCAGTCTCATCCGGCGATGCCGTGAAGTTGCTGTTTGATATTGAAACGAGGGAAGGCGGCGAAGTCTTCGACCGCGGCGTTGATCGCATGTGGGTTATCGTCAAGAGTTGCAAAAGCGGTCGGTATATCGGTGTCTTGGATAGCGATCCAGGTGTTGCCGAGAATCTCAACTTGTACAAGGGTGACACCATAGTCTTCGGCCCCGAACACATCGCCGAGATCTCAAAACCACCGCACGAATACATCATTCAGCGGTATGGCTCGTCCTTCTTTGAGGATTGAAACAGAGGGCGGAACTGGTACCCGCGGATAGCACGGATAACGCGGATAACGCGGACAACCACGCCGATTTTTTGCAGCTTCCGAGCAAGTCACCAAGCTCGCCCCCGCTAGCCCGCGCAGTTAGACGATCAAGAGGGAGGCTAATCAAAATGAACGCAACCGAGCAGTTCACCGAATTACAGAACAGACTTCTTGGTTTCTACGGTGTCAACGCACACTCGGAATACGTGGAGCTTACGCGGCCTGCCATGCGAGCGCACGTGCTCGAGGCTGGCGCAGGAGAACCTCTGGTCGTGTTGCACGGCGGCGACGGTGAGGCAGTGAACTGGGCGCCAACGATGGCGCGCCTGCAAGAATGGGCCCATGTATTCGCGGTTGATCGACCCGGCTTCGGGCTCAGCGATGCTTTTGATTACCGAGGGGTTAATTTGCGAGCCCATGCTGAAGACTTTGTCACCTCACTGCTGGATGCGTCACACCTTGACTCAGCAACTCTGGTCGGCGGCTCCGCGGGCGGATTCTTTGCCCTGGCGGCCACCTTAAAGCATCCACGGAGGGTAAGACGGCTCGTTCTGGTTGGCTACGCAGTCGGCATGATGCGTGAGCTGCCGTTTCCGCTGGCGACTGATCTGCGGCATTCCGGGCCTGGCAAAGCGGTTCGCGAAGGGACGGCCGACTCTCGAAGCTCAGAAGAAACAATATCGGCAGATGTTCCATGTGGACCCCGAGAAGTTGCCTACCCTTTATTTCGAAACTCGCATCGCAGGAATCATGCTGCCCTCCTGGCAAGGAGGGCAGACGGGTATTCCGACCTGGGCCGTTCTGCTGCCCAAATTCGGGAATCTGTGGGGAGTGCGCGATGAAGTCTATCTTGGAGACGAACTGCCCAATATCAGCCAGCCTGTACTCATGATGATGGGTGACCACGATATGGCAACACCAGAAGCTGCCAAGCGAACACTGAGCAGAATACCCCACAGTCGTTTTGAGCTTTTACCAGGCTTGGGTCACTTTCCATTTCTTGAAGATCCGGAGAAAACGGCGGCGCTTATTCAGGATTTCTGCTGCAAGGCATAAAAGCGACTCCCTACTGTCCACTCCACGGCCCGCTGACTAATCCACTTGGCGACGAGATGAAATCAGAACGAACTTGGATCTCGCGTAAAGGCGGACTACAAACTGGACTCGCGCTATTCGGTGCGTCTCTTATCGTGGCCGGACTCTCCAGAGTCCGGCACCGCGGCGCAGGCAGAATCGATGGTGCCACCACCCTCCTTCTCCCATGCCTGACTCTGGAGCTGGAGGTCCGGCCACGATAAAGAAGGCGGTACTTCAACCGCCGCCTGGGTCCGTGTTTGTAGTTCCGCCTCAGGCGGGCCTTAAAGCGTTCATATAGCAACAATTGTCCGCTGCGCAACTACCCGGCCAAAGCCGGCACTACGAACAGCGGGTGCCGTCCGGGTGCCGCTTGCTGTTTCAGGGCGCTCTAATTCGGCCCGGAAAATCGCCGCTGGAGAGTCGCCCACGACAAAATCCCGGGTACCCACTCGCTGGAGTAGAATTGAGAAACGGCACTGGAACTAAAGGAGTCTCTCATGCCTCCCACCATAGGCAACGGCAAGATCTGTTATCTCGAAATCCCGGCGAAGGACGTCGAGCGGTCGGCCGCTTTTTATCAGTCGGTTTTCGGGTGGCACATTCGGCAACGCGGTGACGGCGCTACTGCTTTCGACGATGGCGTGGGCGAGGTCAGCGGCGCCTGGGTTACCGGGCGACAAGCGTCCAGTGTGGTCGGGGTTCTGGTCTACATCATGGTCGATAGTGTGGCAGCGACGGTAGAGGCAGTGATCCGAAACGGCGGCGAGATCGTCCAGCCCATCGGAATGGATGCGCCGGAGGTTACGGCCAGATTTCGGGACCCGGCCGGAAACGTGTTCGGTTTATACCAGGAACCAGCTGGATGATCCGGGATGTAAAGCACCCGGGCCGGATCCGAAGACCACGCGGGACCGGCCCGTTGGCGCAGACGGGCTGGCCCTCGCCCTGCTTACATTGATCGTTCTACTTATGAATGACGACGTTTCCGCCTGACAGTGGCGTGCCTTCCTGTGAGCCGCTGGAGTCAAGCTGGTTGTCGTAGACGACAACGTCCTCATCCAGGTCTGAGTCGTAGTACCAGATCTGGATCCGGAACCGATCCGCCGGAGTATTGCCTTCTTGATTACCATCCACTGCGGTCAACAGGAAACGGTAGGAGCCGGTCCCATTGATTGTCCCGGTACCCTGGCACATGGCACGGGAACCAGATACAACGAGCCATTCGCAGTCTGCGCCGTAAAAATCGAGATTCGCGGCGGGGAATTGAAATTCCACTTGTCCAGTCGGGCGGTTCGCTCTTTTGAGATATTTGAAAACGAACTTGAAGGCCGCTCGTCCAGCCAATGCTTGGTCCTGTTCAAAAGCTCCCGGAGGCGACATGATCCAACCCCCGCCCGTAACAAATCCGGCCAATGGATCGAAGACGACGACGTCCCGGCTGGCTTCGGCCGTCAAGCCTGAGCTGTCGGTGATCTTTAGCGACACGGTATAGATGCCGGCTTCTAAGTACACGTGCGAACTCTCGGCAGTCCAGGAATCGCCGGCCTGCGAGACGTTGCCAACGGAGTCGGCGGTACCATCCCCCCAACTCCATTCCGCTGCATAAGTCTCTCCTGCGTCGTCATCCTTGAAAGAGGCACCGAGGGAGACCGGATTGCCCACGGCGACTGGATCGTTGGCGGCGATAGGGCCAAGAACAGGCACTGACGAAACCAAGCTCAAGATGAACGCATCACCACCCGGGGGTATTTGGTCGTGCCTAAGACCAGAGCGAGCAATTATGAAGCCTGTGCTCGAGATGCCGTCCGCCCATTGTAGCCATGTCCCGACAGAGCCTGTTGGTATAAGCTCATTGAGGTTGACCATGCCGCCTTCTGGCGTCCACAGGAAGGCATAGACTTCTCCGCCATTGAATTCAGACCAACCCACGACTTGGCCTGCGTTGTTGATTCCTGTGGCAGATGAGCAACTAGTCCCGCCTAGTGTTCCCAAGTTCACCATGCCATCTTCCGCCGTCCAGAGGAAGGCGGAGTGGAGGTATGCCTCAGTATTGTGGGAGTAGCCCACGACTTGACCCGCGTCGTTGATCGCCGTGGCGTAGGAGTAGGTCCCGCCCAGTGTGCCCAGGTCCACCATGCCGCTTTCCGGCGTCCAGAGGAAGGCGTGACTGGATCCGTTAGCGGTTTGGGAAGAGCCCACGACTTGG
>DAOTAI010000354.1:0-5455 GCA_035593865.1 Acidobacteriota bacterium | reverse complement strand
CTGCTGAAAGTCGCCTCGGCGGTCGACATAGTCCTTTGGCCTCTGGCCATGGATTACAAGTACGATTCGATAGAAAACGCTCCCAACGGGTCGATCGCGCTTAGCATCATTCACGGCAACATCAGGAACTCCGAGCATGAAGAGATGGCGCGGCTGCTCAGGAAGAAGTCTCAGATCGTGATGGCTTTTGGTGCCTGCGCCTGTTTCGGCGGCACTGCCGGGCTAGCCAACTTCTGCGGTGCGGAAAGCATCATGAAGTGGGTTTTTCACGAGGCGCCGACCGTGGAAAATCCGCAGCACCAGATGCCGCAAGCCGAGAGCCCGTGGGACGGGCAGACACTGACGCTGCCGGAATTGCTCGACCATGTCTATACGCTGGATCAGGTCGTTCATGTCGATTATTATCTGCCGGGCTGCCCTCCCCCTCCGGACTTGATATCACATGCCATCTTTGCCGTTTTGGAAGGGAAGTTGCCCCCCAGAGGCGCGGTACTGGCGCCTCAGAAGGCGCTCTGTGACACCTGCCCCCGCAATAACACGAAGCCGCCGAAGATGGATATCACCGAGATCAACAAGATCCACGAAATCGAAGCCGATTCCCATACATGCTTTCTAATGCAAGGGGTGGTCTGCATGGGGCCAGCCACAAGGAGCGGGTGCGGTGAAACCTGTTTGCGCATTAATACTCCTTGTCGGGGGTGTTTCGGGCCGGTTGGAGGAGTCGAGGATTCCGGCGCCAAGTTCCTGTCCGCCTTAACTTCTCTTGTCAAGGCGACTACGGATGAGCAGGTACGATCGATCATGGAGAAGTTTCAGGATCCGGCCGGCTGCCTGTACCGGTTTACGCAGCCCACGTCAATACTGGGTAAGCGTGTCAAAGCCAGGGAGACCGTATGACTAAAAGGATCACGATCAACCCCATCACCAGGCTGGAAGGACACGGCAAAATTGAGATTTTCCTTGATGACGCTGGATCTGTTGCCGATGCAATCTGGCAGGTTGAGGAACTAAGGGGCTTTGAGAAATTTTGCGTCGGTCGCCCGGCCGAGGAGATGCCCCGCATCGTTCCCAACATTTGCGGAGTCTGCCCTTCTGCTCATCACATGGCCTCGGTCAAAGCTCTCGATCAGGTTTTCGGGGTTCAACCGACGCCTACAGCCAGGCTCATAAGGGAGCTCGAATACAATGCCTTCCTGATCGAGGACCATTACGTCCACTTTTTCTTCCTGGGAGGACCAGACTTCATAGTCGGACCTGACGCGCCCCCAAGCGAAAGGAATGTACTCGGTGTAATAGCCAAGGTGGGCAAAGAAATCGGGTTGAAGGTCATCGAAGTTCGCAAGCGGAATCGGGATATTATCCGGCACATCTTCGGGAAGGCGCCCCATCCCGAGGGAGGGCTGCCGGGAGGGGTTCCGCGAGGCATCTCGGAAGAAGACCGCAAATGGATCATCGAGACGGCCGACTTCACGGTGGAATTCGCCAAACTTGCCCTTGAGCTGTTCCGGGACTTGGTCCTCAAGCGTCCTGAATACCTGGATTTGATTCTCAACGATGCTTACATGGCCAGGACTTACTACATGGCCCTGGTGGACGCAGAGGGCAAGGCTAGCTTCTACGATGGCGATATTCGAGTCGTAGACCCGGAGGGGCGTCATTTCGCTACGTTCAACCCGGCAGACTACGCCAACCACATCGGCGAGTGGGTGGAGCCGTGGACGTACGTTCGCTTCAGTTACCTGCGTCAGTTGGGATGGCGCGGTTTGGAAGAAGGGAACGATACCTCGCTGTTTAGAGTCGCACCCCTGGCGAGACTGAACGTCGCCGACGGGATGAAGACTCCGGAAGCCCAAAAAGAGTATGAGTTGATGTACGAGACTCTGGGAGGAAAGCCGTCACATCACACGCTGGCGACTCACTGGGCCCGCCTGATTTGCGCTCTTCAGGCAGCCGAGCACAACGCTGTCATCGCGCGTGATCCCTTGCTGACCAGCAAAGATATACGGAACATGCAGTTCCGGATCACCGGAAAGGGCGTGGGTTGCGTGGAGGCACCCCGGGGCACCCTGATCCATGATTACGAAACCGACGACCAGGGAATCATCACCAAGCTCAATCTCATTGTAGCGACTCAAAACAACGCTGGCCCCATCAGCGTCTCCGTTAAGAAGGCAGCGCGAGAGTTTGTAAAAGGTGAGAAAGTTCGCGAAGGAATGCTGAACCGGGTTGAAATGGCGATCAGAGCCTATGACCCTTGTCTCTCCTGCGCAACGCATGCTGCGCCGGGAACCATGCCGCTATTAGTGAACATTCGTCGCCAGAACGGAGAGCTGATTCGGACGATAAGGCGGTAGGGCAGGAAAGGGACTTAAAGGACACAAAGGACAAGAAGGACTCAAAGGACTCCAGAGACACGCTGTCAGAGGTGGAGCCTTTGTCCTTTGAGTCCTTTATGTCCTTTTTGTCCTTTGGGTCCTTTGTGTCCTTTTGTCCACTCAAAACCGCAGCACGCACCTGACCACTGTCCCCTCTCCCGGCTGGGAGATCACTTCCAGAGAGGCACCGATTAGCCGGGCTCGATAGTCCAGGATCCGCAGGCCCATGCTCTTCCCGTCTTGTACCTCCGAGATCCTGAAACCAATGCCGTTGTCTTCGACGGTAAGGACATGGGCGTCGTCCTCACACTTCAACCGGATCTGTATTTCTGTTGCCTGGCTGTGCCTGGCCGCATTATTCACGGCTTCCAAGACGATGTGATAGAGATGGTTCACCGTTGTCTGGTCCAATGAACTAAACGGCCGGCTGCATTCGCAAACCTGTTCGTAGCTACAGGGGATGCTGAAGAACTCCCTGGTGTTAGAGGCGAGCTCTGCAAAAGCGAGGTGCAGGCCATCGGCCACGATGTCTACCGGGCAAAGCCCCCGAGATAGCGCCCGGCTCTGCGAGACCGACTGCGTCAGCAGGCTGACGATCTTTGAGGCGTCATCGGCGAGCTGTGGGGCTTGACGCGCCAGCTTTTGCTGTAATGCTTTGGCGAGGAACGCCGCTCCGGCCAGATTCTGACCAACGGTATCATGCAGATCCTGTCCGATTCGCCTCTGTTCCCGCCCGCTGATCTCTAAAATCTCTTTCTCCAAACGTTTTTTCTCACTGATGTCACGAATGATCGACAGAATGGCTTGCTCTCCTCGATAAGGAATGCGAACCGAGGTTGCCTCAACCTGCAGGGTCGTTCGATCTGGTCTTACGCACACAGTCTCGCCCAAGGGTGTGAACCCTTTCTCGTCCAGACTCTTCATTCGATGTAAAGCTAGGGGCCGGTAAGAAGACTCAATGAAGTCAAATACGTTCTGGCCGATCAGGTCGTCCAGAGGGGCTCCCAGGATGCCGCAGGCAGCGCGGTTAGCGAACAGGATCGTCCTGTCTCGATGAACGACGATACCGTCGGGGGAGAGTTCGACGAGGTGGCGGTAGCGTTCCTCGCTTTGGCGGAGTTCGTCTTCAGCCAGCCGCCTTCTGCGGCGTTCTTCACGTTCCTCGAGGGCGCCTATGACAGTCGTCGCCAGGCGAGCGATGCGGTCTTTGAAAACGTAGTCGTAAGCACCTTGCCGAACGGCCTGAATGGCAACGTCTTCCGGGATAGCTCCCGAGACAAAAATAAAGGCGACGTCTGGACACTGGGCTCTAGCGAGGCGAAGGGCGCTGAGTCCATCGAAGGCGGGGAGGGAATAATCAGCCAGGATAACGTCAGGTTGCCACTCCCTCAGCTCTTTCAGAAATGTCTGTTGATTTTCCACACGGCGAGCCTCAAAGGAGATACCCGCCTTTTCTATGTGGCGTCGAATGAGTTCGGCGTCAAATTCAAAGTCCTCAAGGAGGAGGATTTTCAAACGGTTCATGCCGATCTAGCTCGGTGGGTGGTTAAGGAGCAGCCAGTAATACCCCAGTTCTCGGATGACCTCGGCGAATTTTTCGAAGTTGACGGGCTTGACAATGTAACTGTTGACGCCAAGCTTGTACGTTTCCACGACGTCACGCTCGTCCGAAGAAGAAGTCAGGACGACGATAGGAATCTTCTTGGTCCGGTCATCACCCCGTAACGCCTTCAAAACCTCAATACCATCGACTTTAGGAAGTTTCAAGTCGAGAAGTACGACGCGTGGTGTGTCCTCGATTTTCCGCCCCTCGTATCTGCCCCGTGCAAAAAGTAGATCGAGCGCTTCAGCCCCGTCTTGGACAATAACCAGACGGTTAGCAAGATTCTGTTTCTTAAGCGCCCTTTGGGTTAATTCGATATCGTTAGGGTTGTCCTCGACCAGTAGAATTTCGATTTGGTTGGTCACTAAGACCTCCTCGGAAGAGCGAAATAGAAAGTTGCGCCCTGTCCGACAACACTTTCGGCCCATACCCGGCCGCCATGTTTTTGTATCACCCGTTGCACCGTGGCAAGACCTACGCCCGTGCCCGGGAATTCATTCATCGAATGCAGACGCTGGAAGATCCCGAAGAGCTTGTGTTGGTAAGACATGTCGAAACCAACTCCATTATCTCTTATCCAATAGACGTTCTGTGTTTCCTCCTGACGTCCTGCAATCTCGACTTCCGGTCTTTCTTTGATTGAGCTGAATTTGAAGGCGTTCGACAGTAGATTAGACACCACCTGTCGAATAAGGGTGCGATCACCGTAAGCAGGAGGCATTTCTCCAATACGCAGGACTCGCAGGTCGGCCTCTCCGGCCGCCTGAAGCTCTTCCGCGATCACGCGGGTCAAATTCTGCATGTCGATCTCCTCGAAGCGCGGCTGTTTGCGTCCAAGACGAGAATAGGCCAGAAGGTCGTCGATCAGCTCTCCCATGCGCTGGGTGTTTTGTTGAATTATGTGGAGATAGCGGCGTGCTTCGTCACCGATCTGATCTCCGTAATCCTCGGCAAGAGCATGGGCAAACCCGTCAATGGCGCGTAAGGGCGCTCGCAAGTCGTGGGAAACAGAGTAACTGAACGCCTCGAGTTCTTCGTTCGAACGCCTCAACTCTTCGGTCGATTTCTCCAGCGAGGCGGCATGCCGGGTGAGTTGTTCGGCCATGTGGTTAAAGACATGCGCCAGATCAGCCAGCTCCTGAACATCGGGGATGGCGACGCGGGCTCGGCTGCCTGCGGCCAGAGTGGCCGCGCCATCCCGAACCGTTTGCACTGAAGTCACGATCGACCGGGCGATGTATTGCGCAACGACGAGCGACCCTGATGACACACTGAATACCGCCAGCAAGGTGAAAAGCAAGTTCCTCCTTACCGGCGCCATGACCTCACTGGAAGGCCGGCTGGCGCCGGCCGCCCAACCGAGACGCGGCAACGGTACTCGGGCGGCCAGTCGATCCAGTTCCTCGCCGGCGAACTGAATAATGCCCGTCACCTCCTTGCCGCTTTGAATGGCGGTCAGAGCCATTCTATCGACATG